>JAPOYI010000139.1 GCA_026706665.1 Gammaproteobacteria bacterium
CGCCACCGCGAGCCAAGGCTCGCGGTGGCGGAGAGAGTGTCCGCCATATTCGTATCGTCCAGAGCTGTAGCAGAGCGTGCGTTCGTGTCCGTAACCTATTCATTATCAGCGTCTTGACTGCCATACGACGCTAGCCGAAACCAGTCCGCGGCAGTCCGTCGAAATCTCAGGCTACCCACCATTAAATGGGGGGTATAATGGTCGGCGATGCCATACCCGAAGAGACAGCGAAGAACCAAGCCTCGGGGTCGGCACCCTGAGAACGCGCTTTCGGCCGCCTTCGTGCGCGCCGTCGCCGAGGCCGGCCGCTACTGCGATGGGCAAGGGCTGTACCTGCAGGTCGACCCCTCTGGCAACCGACGCTGGATCCAGCGTCTCGTGATCGCCGCCCGCCGATGTGAGCTCGGTCTCGGCGGGTTCCCGCTGGTCTCGCTGAAGGAGGCCCGGACACAGGCATTCGACAACCGGAGGACCGCACGCGCCGGTGGCGATCCGCTCGCCGGCAAGCGCCGCGCCAAGGGAATCCCGACGTTCGCAGAGGCCGCCGCACGCGTGGTGGAACAGAAGCGCTCCGGCTGGCGCAATCCGAAGCACGCGCACGACTGGCCGGCCACCCTGGAGCGCTTCGTGTTCCCTCGGTTCGGCCAGCGCCCCGTCTCCCAGATCACGAGCGCCGACATCCTCGGGGTTCTGGCCCCGATCTGGCACGAGAAGGCGGAGACGGCTCGACGGGTCCGCCAGCGCATCGGCGCCGTGATGCAGTGGGCCGTGGCCATGGAGTACCGAGTCGACAACCCGTGCGAACAGGTCGTCGCAACGCTCGGGCGGCAGCGAGACGTGGTCCGACACATGCCTGCGCTGCCTCATGCGGAGGTCGCCGAGGCTCTGGCGACGGTCCGGGCGTCGGGAGCAACCACTGCGGCCAAGCTGGCGTTCGAGTTCCTCGTACTGACGGCGGCGCGGTCGGGCGAGGTACGGCTGGCGCGCTGGGACGAGATCGACCTCGACGACGATGTGTGGACCGTCCCCGCCGAACGCATGAAGGCGAACCGCGACCACCGCGTGCCGCTGTCGCACCGCGCCGCCGAGGTTCTCCAGGCGGCCCGCGCGCTGCGGGACGGCAGCAACCTCGTGTTCCCCAGCCCGCGTGGCAAGCCCCTGTCTGACATGACGCTGTCCAAGCTGCTCCGGGAGCAAGGTGTGCAGGCCGTGCCGCACGGTTTCCGATCGAGTTTTCGCGACTGGGCGTCCGAACAGACGAACCACCCGCGGGAGGTCGTCGAGGCGGCCCTCGCCCATCAGCTCAAGGACAAGGTCGAAGCGGCGTACGCGCGGTCGACACTCTTCGAGCGCCGACGCCGGCTGATGGCTGACTGGGGGGCGTATCTCGCTGGCACACCCGGAGCTCGGATTGACGCCGCCTCCACCGCCGCCTTGCCATAAACCCTTATGGATGAAACACTTGCACCTACTACCGAGGGACACCCCTCCTTATCCCCCCATTGTCTCGCGCGGTCCTGGCGGATGTCCAGAGCCATGCGCGGACGAAACCGGACTCTCGACACTCTGGACCAATGACCTATCGACGAAAACGAGTCGTTGATGGTCGGCGCTCCCGCAGGGTCGGTGCAGACCGCCGACGAAGCAGAAGGCGACGAGGACGAATGACCATGCGCAAGTCACCAGGAGCCGGCGCCAGACGAACACGATTGGCGTCGCCAGAACTGAGCGTTTGGACGGCTGCCCCAGAACGGCGGCGTGACCGGTCGCGAGCGCACAGCCGCGTGCCTATAGCGGACAGGACGTGCACCCAGGGTCGCGGTTGCGCCGGTCCTTGCGTGGAGATCGTGTCCAACCCGCCGATCGGACCGCACCAGTGACGAGGAGTTTTCGTTTCCGCCGGCTCGAGGCACGCCGTACGGGCGGAACGCGAAGCCAACTGGAACTGTCGTATCCGCTTCCGCGGAGCCCGTCCGGCAAGGTGTACCAGTTCTCGCCTAATCCAGACGCCGTGCCTAGGCTGTTCCTAATCGGCAGCGCTCCCGCTGAGCGACAGATTCGCGACGAGGACCGCGCCCGAATTCTCCGCGCGCCGGGACCGGGCCAGACGGTGTGTCCGTATACAGGCCACACGGCGGAGGATGACGAATTCGTGCATTTTGCGGATATCGAGGCTATCAAGCGACAGATTGGTCATGATGCGGTCGCCGACGTGAGCGACTGGCTTGGCGATCTCGCCAGGGACTTCAATCGCCGGCAGCCTCGCGACAGCATTATCAGCATGACGCTGGAACACAAGCCGAGCCGCAGGGCCCGCCCTGTCACGATCCGCGAGGACCTGCTCCGTGATCTCTCGTGCGACGTCTGCCGACGTTCGTACGGAGTGTATGCCATCGCACTCTTCTGTCCAGATTGCGGTGCGCCCAATCTGGCGCTGCACTTTCGGCGCGAGATCACCTTGGTGCACGAACAACTCGCTATCGCCGCGGTTCAGGACCGTGGGGGGCATTCCGAGCTGGCGTATCGGCTCCTGGGCAACGCCCATGAAGATGTGCTAACCGCGTTCGAGACGACGCTAAAGGCAGTCTATCGCCATCTCGCGCGACGGCGGGAACCCGACCGAGCGGCGGAGTTGTGCAGCAAGAAGGCGGTCGGTACTGCGTTCCAGAGCATCAAGAGGGGCGGCAAGAAGTTCGCTGAAATAGGAATAGACCCATACGCCGTGCTGTCGCAGGAAGAATCTGATCGCATGGCGATCAACATCGAGAAACGTCACGTCATCGGACACAATCTGGCCGTGGCAGATGAGCAATATGTCGCGCTGACACAGGTTGAGCAACCTGGCGAAACCGTGCACTTGGTCGCTGAGGAGATTGGCCGTTTTGCGGACACATGCCTACGCGTCATCACCACGCTCGAAGGTGCGCTCTTGCCAACAACGACCACTGGCGGTCGGTGCCCCCCCGCCAGTGCGTCATCGAGCCGCCCAGCACGACGCTCGTGACGCGCGAGCGCTCGCCCAACAGGGGACCGTATCCGAAGACACGTCAGTGACGCCGCCCCATTGAAGCGTACCTGGCAAGCATGGAGATAGCCCCCCTCGGGTCGAACCCCGACCCCGCCCGGCCAGCCGTGAATCGGACAGCCCGCACGCCGCCGTCAACCCCGTCGGCGCCAGTCTGGGGCGCGCACCCCGCTTCCTTCCGCCCGCCGGCCCGCCAGACCCTCCACGCGCGCCTGCCGTCCGGCCCGACAGCGACCGGTCACGTCGACCACGTCGTCACCCGGGATCGTCGCCATAGCCAGGATGAAGCTGTCCTCGTTCACGCGTACCCCGGCGACGTCGCCGCCGTAAGGACGGTGATCGATATAGAGTTGCCAACTTCGCCCCAGCTCCAAGCCGTTTTCGCGGCAAGGACGCGCTCGGCACCTGGCAACGTAATTCCCGCCAGACTCCTAAGTCAAGCCGAAGAACCGCACGACCGACGCCGCGTACCCCGCCGCTGCCGCGGCGTCCCGGTCCTGTCCCCCGTCCAACTCGTCGACCGCCGCCCGCAACGCCCGACCGCGGCGTCAAACGCCGCCGTCTCGCGCAACTCGGCCAAGCCCCGCCTTCCGTCCGGCTCTCCCGCCGCTGCGCGTCAAACTCCAGCTTGAAGTTCACGTTCCCCTGGTCGAGAACCCCGCAGCCGTAGGACAACCCAGTAGTCCCGGCCGTAGGGCGACGTTCCAGCCCCGGGGACGCGCAACGCCCCCCCAGGAAGCGGGCGCCCACCGGCAACCAGTAGCCCACCCCCCGGTCGACCCGGCCGCCGAACCCGTCCACCTGCTGCGAGCCCACCCCGTACGCCAACTGTGGCTGCCACCTGCGGACTCGGCTCCACCCCCACGTCCACCGGCACCCCCCGCTACCGCATCCGTCAAAGCGAGGCCGCCGCCGACGTCCATACGCGCCCGATCTCCGCGTCGTCGCCGTCGCGGTCCAGCCCCCACCCCGACGCTCGGCGTCACCGACAGCCGGCCACCGCCGTCCGTGAAGTCCCGCCTGCCCGCCACCGCCATGCGCTCCCGCGTCACCCGCTTCGCAGGCGTTCAGCTCCACCGAATGGGCGGTCACACACGTTGCCTACGATCGCGCGTCTCCGCGACCATCTCCGCGCAGCCTCATCCAGCCCCCGGTTTGGAGACCCCGTCCGACCGTCCGCGTCACTGTTGCGACGCACCCGGCGCCGACACCTATTGCCACTCCGCGAGTAGCTGCTCCAGCCCTACGAAACGCTGCTCATGGTCTAGCGCTCTCTGTAGCCAGCCTGTCCGCGGAATCCGAGTCTCGATCCTCGCGGCTGCGCCCGCGCGCATCTGCACATCATCAAGCGACCAATGTTCTCTATAGAGACTGAATAGAAGTTGCACTCGATTCCAGAGTTCAATGACTGTATCCCGAGCGATGATTCGAAGAGGCCCCGCAGACGCTTCCGCGGCGTCATCTATCGCATCCAGATGCGTTACAATGACGCCCCGAATAACATAGCCCTGGGCGCCGTACTCGGCTTCCGCGCGAGCGACCTGATTATGCGCCTGCCCCACATCGGCAGGTACGATCGCCGCGCGCGCCACCTGCTCGATCTTCGCCTCGAACGTGACCACTTCCTTCCCATTCCCGAAAACGCCACGCCATCGACAATCGGGCGCCCCTTGGTGACGCGGCCGCGCTGACGCGTAGCCGAGAATCTCACCCAGCTTCTCCAACGCCTCGCACAATCTGTCGTGTGTCTCCGCCTGCAGGCCCTCCGTCATCCCCTGACAGTACCGTTCAAATCGGTTGCCCCGGGTGCCGAGGCGCTCCAGTTGATCGTCGAACGCCCGTATTACACCTGTCGCATAGTCGGTACCCGCCTGTCCGGCGGTCGGCGGTTCGTGCCGTGCGCGATTCAACGACGCGCGCATGCGGTTGAACCAAGAGCTCCCGCCGCCGCGCGTTACCGCCGCGTCGAGCACTTGAAGCGCCTTCTCGCCCGCGCTCGCATCCCCCAGCAACGCCCCCAAGTGCAACGCCTTAGCCCAGTTCCACCCATGGAACGCGCCAATCTCAATCACGTTCGCCGTCCGCATCGTCTCCCAGACCGCCTCGAATCGGTCGGCCGCCACGGCGTAGTTCTGACTGGCAAATAGCGCGGACCAACCGCGAACTTCATCGGCAGACGTGTCGGGTGGCTGGGCGACGGGTTCCTCAGCCGGCACCTGATCTCGATACTGTCGATACTCTTCGTCGAACCCCGCGAACTCGCCACGCAAGAAGCGCTCCACGCCCGCTACGAGCTCCGTGTGGTCGATCTCGGCGTGGTCCTGGGCCATATCGATCTCCGCGATCATGTTCGCGGGAATACCCTCTCGATTTGATTCACGGCCGAAATGTGTTGCAAACCGCTTGTCCGCGAGCACATATATACCGTAGTCGTCTTCGCCACGGTTACAGCGTCCCAACGCCTGCACGATGCGCTGGTTCAGCCGCCGCCGCATGAAACCCGAGTCACGCAAGTACGCCGAGATGAACTCCTCTTGAATGTTCACAGCCCTCGGCAGTGTCTTCATGACCACGAGCCGGCATTCTTCGGCGCTGAAGTCCATCCCGTCGAATCGCCCACCAACAATCAGGTGTCCCTGAGCCGCGCGCTTGAAAGCGTCAATCTCGCCCCCCAAGGACGTAAGGATCCAACTTGGATGTCCCACGATCCCGTTCGCGTTGAGCCACTTTAGGACGATTTCACGCACCTTAGCGGCCTCTGCTTGACTTGCGCATAGCCAGACGCTCTTTGGGTGAACCCGAAGCGCGGCAAGGATGACCCGCTGAAGACGCTCCGGAATGTCTGCGTCCTCGATCCGGTTCATAACGATCAGGCGACGCCCGTATGTTTGTTGTGCGTACTCCGCCGGAACCGGGATCTTCTCGAGCGGCTTTGTTCCCAGGCGTCGGCTGAGATCACCAGTATCGCCAATGGTCGCGCTTACATAGAGTCTCTGCTGAACGTTTCGATAGTGGTCATTGGCGATGAGAGGATAGATGGTATTCGTTTACCGGGTGATTCCTCAACAGACACGGGCCGACATGGGCTGCGGACTTTCGAAGTCCCGAACGCCCACGGTGCTGTGAACCCTGCGCGTGAAGATACCCGCCGTGGGTCGGTCGTAGTTGAAGCGGCCGTCTCTCGGGGTGCGGGTCTTCCGGTCTCGCCAGGGTAGCTGTGATGCCCACCCTCAGGCGGACGGCGGGGGGAGCCCGAAAGCGTCGGGGACGGCCGGACCGATGGCGCGCAACATCGTGGCGAGCAGCGGAGGCAGAGCGAGGTCGCGTTGGCGGGCGGTGCGCACGACGCTGGCGAGCACCTGCTGGGTGTCGGCACCGTGGCGGGTGCGGTTGCCGCCACACACCTTGCGGGTGACGACAGCGGGTCGGATGGCCTGTTCGGCGCGCCAGTTCGTCGCGTCGACCGTCAGGTCCCACAAGAATAGGAACACCGCATCGAATTCCGTGGCCAGGTGCCCGGCGAAGCGCTCGGCGTCGTCCAGCGGTGGTGGTGCGTCGACCAACCGACCGAGCCGGGCCACGAGTCGGCCGCGGACCGATGCCAGACCGTGCTCGCTCAACTCGCCGGCGTTACAGCGGTCACGCACGGCAAGGCCCGTCTGCAAGACCGCCTGCACCTGCTCGGCCCAAAAACTGTCGGGATGATCTTCCTGCAGTTCCTTGCAGCGTTGAAGCAGGTGATTCAGACACGTTTGGTGCAGCGCGGCGCGGTAGCAGCGATACGACACCCACCCGTCGCGCACGAGCACACCGGCGAAGTCGGCTCCCAGAACCGTGGTGGCATCGGCGAACCCGCGGCCGGGGCAAATGGCGTAGACCGTCGTCTCCGGGGTGACGAAGGCCCACAGCCAATGGCTGTCGGCGCCGACGCGCCACCCGGTTTCGTCCGGAGTGACCGCGGGCGCGTTGCGGACCTGCTCGCACAGCGCCCTGTAGGTCGGCGCCGCGTCGCGGGCCATCCGATGCAGCAGGTGCGCGAGGCCGCCCGGCGTCACCTGCAGGCCGAACGTGGTCCGCAGCACGCGGGCGACCTTCGCCAGCGGAACGCCCATCTCGGTGTGTAACTCGACGACCAGTGCGACGACGCCGGGGCCGAGTTGCACGCCGGCCGCCCCCAGCGCATCCGAGGTCTGTAGCGCGTGGCGGCCCTGTACCCGCCGCTGACACTGCGAGCAGTGGCCCACTTCGATGTCGAAGCGGCGCACGACCGGGCGCACCTTGGGGATTTCTTCCTGATACTGCGACGCCACGCGGGTCACTTCCACCGACCCGCCGCAGTCGGGACACGCCGTCGGCACCGGCGCTTCCAGGACTTGATCAACTCGTTCCGGACGCGGGCGGCGCGCATGCCGGCCGTAGAGCGCACCAGCCCGACGGCCGGGGCGCCGGCCGCGCCCTTGTGGTCGGTCCTTGGCGAACGGGGCGGCTTGTCGTTTCCCCGCCCGGCGCGCCGCGGCCAGCTGACGCTTCAGGTCCTCGATTTTCCGCTTCTGACGCTCGTCCTGGCGTCGCAAGCCGTCGATCTCGCGCTTCTGGCGGGCGTTCTCCCGCTCGCGCCGCGACAACTCCTCCCGAAGTCGCTCGACCTCGTCGCGCAGGCGTCCTATCCGTTCGTCGCTGGACAGCCCGTACTCATTGACCACACAAGACTTATGCCATATTCGCGCAAAAAGTACAATCCAAATAATTGGATCTCGTATGGCCGCCCGCTAACCAAAGACGATAGATGTAGGGCCGTATCCACAAAGACCTTCGGCTGACATAGATATTCGCCTCGTTGAGGCGATGTCGCCAACGCGTCCAGCGGAAGCGCAGATCGGTGTCAGATTGAAGAGCAGGAGATGAATCGATAATCTCACGAATCCGATCTGCAACCGCGACGTGGTCTAGAAACGACAGCAGCTCTGCCGACGAGATCGAAGGCGTGTCCGGAGCCAACGCATCGGCGATAACTCCATACTCCGGATATCGCGCTCCTAGCTCCGTCATCAACGAGTCGAATAGTGCGCTATGTTGATGCTTGTCAATCTCAACAGAATAGAGTGAATGTAGACAATGTTCTGCTAGGTGGGCATCATCCATGACCAGCAGGTCCGCAGGATCGATCACCGGGTTCTGGTTGAAGTAGACCCAGTAGTTCATTACCGCGATGCTCTGAGCACGTTGGTACCTGCGCTTGTCGACACCTGGAATGTCGCGACCAGCCCCTTCCATAAGCACGGCCGGAACACCAAGTGCGACCGCTTCACTGACCATCTGTCTCGCCAATGTCTTGTTCGCCGACAAGATCGCTACCTTTCGGTTGTCGCGTCGCCAGAGTTCGGCAACGAGCAACGCAATCAGAGTCTTACCAGCGCCCGTCGGCAGTTCGACGCCAACGTCGCTAGTATCTAGGACCCTGTTATACCGATCCAGAACGAAGGCCTGGGCGTCCCTCAATCCTTGGAACTTTATCGACCCAAAGGACCTCAGAAACACATCGAAATCAGCAGCGTTGGGCATCGGTTACTTGTCCAGCATTGGGTTGTGAGAGTTCGTCCGTTGCGTATCTGTACGCTCGGCTCATTGCCCGTGGGACTCCACGGGCACAGTCGGGACGACAGCGCGACACCACGACCAACACCGGAGGTCGGCGGAATACGTTCCAAGAGAGAGGTTCACTGGCGCCTACCTGTCGTGAAGTCCAGCAAGTCGATGAACTCGTAGGTATTGCGGTGAGGTACGCGGAGATCGTCACAGACGTCAGGGATGTGGCGGTTCGCACGTTGTTTGCTGGGTTTTGGAGCCTCGGTTGTGACGACTGTCCGCTCGGGGCCGGCGAGCGCGTAGGCGATGAGAAACGGGTCGCGACCGACCCGCTCGACCTCCTCCTCGGTCAGGTCCGGCGCGTAGCCCTGCTCGGTCACCCGGGCAAGCAGAGCCTCGTCAACGTCCTCATCGAGCAGCAGGACATCACGGTTGTCGCTCAGCCAACGAGTCAAATCGTCTTCTTTTCCTGCGAGAATCTCCTCGAATACCTCCAGGGGAATCTTCACCTGCTGCTGCGTCGCGCGGGCGACCAGCCACTCCCAGAACTCGGGAACGCGCCCGATCGGATAGTAGTCGCGATTCGCGTCGATCAACACGTTGGCGTCGAGCAGGTAGAGCA
>JAPOYI010000046.1 GCA_026706665.1 Gammaproteobacteria bacterium
AGGAGCCTTCAGCCGGGGGATGTTCCCCGACCGCTGACGCGTAAGGAAGTGCTGGCTTTGCCCCGTCGCCGGATGCGTACTTCCATGCAAGCCTGTCGCTTCGGCTTCCCAGTACGGGGGGTTGTTCAGCGGCCCCGGCGTCTGGCCAAGCTGGATCAGGAGGCCGTGTGCGCTTCGGGGCGAGATGAAGGCATCGATGCCGTGGGGGTCGTCGAAGTGCTTGTCGACGACGCGGACCCCGCGTCCGCTTTGAAGCTGCATCAACTCCTTAATTCTAATGACCTATTCCTCTCGTGTCCATTCCGGTTACTCGTTTCGTTACGTGCCGCGGGGCGAGATTTCGGGGGTCCGGCTGGAGCTTGCTGGAACGTGGCTGAGCGATGTTGACTGCCTCGGGCGTGTTAGGAAATCACACGCCAAGGCGGCCGAAAGAAGGCGTGGAACGTATCGAGCGGACTTTCGCGGTCTCCGCGACAGGGATCGTCACCCGCCAGGGACAAGACCCCGTAGGGGACTTGGTCGCCGAAGGCGATAGAGCCCGGCCCCCGAAGGGGGGTCGCCCCTCCGCACTCAGAAACGTCTAGGAGGGACTGCCCACCGCGTCGGTCCCGAAGAGCTTATCGAACCATTGCAGGAACGACAGGGCTATCGGGCTGTCTGCGCTGAAGAACTTGGCCTTGATCGCGGTTCCGAATGGACGCCCCGGATCCTCTTGCCAAGACAGCCATGCATGAATCACAGCCTTGACGTATTTGGCGTCGGGGAAGGTGGCGCCACGCTCCTGCGCGGCCGTCGTGGAATCGTAAGCGAGCGTTAGCAACGGGTCGTTCTCCTCTATCAAGTCTGTGAGGAAATGTTTCAGGGCGCCCGACGCGCGGTTGTCCGGCATGAGCCACACGCCGACCCGTACCTTGAAGGCCGGGACATCGGCGATGAAGCCGGTAGCTGGCAGCTCAATTGGAGGCTTGGGGTCGAGGAACGAAAGCCGGTCGCGAACAGCGTGCCAGCTGTTGGCAGCCGCCTCGTCTGCGTCAACGACGAAACCGACCGAATGACCGGTGCCGAACTTAACGGCGTGCTCTATGGTAGCGAGGACTTTATCCTTGTCCCCCGCGGGTTTGATTTCGGGGACTATCGCAGGAACGGTGTCGCGAGGTACCTCACCGGTAAGCGGGCATTCGACACCGTGGCGGAGCAACAGGTGTTTGATGGCGTGCTCATCGTCCCTGCCTTCCACATGAAGGCTTGATCGTTCTGGCATGAATAGGACCTAACGGAAGTCGATGCCACTCTCGAGCGCAGCGGGAATGTCCATTCCCTGGACGCTGACGGCTTGAGGGAGTGATGTGTCTATCTTCTGGATCGAGACTTCAGCAGCAAGATCCGGGTAGGACTTGATCATCGAAGCAAGGCCGAGGATGCAGTCGTGACTGTGTGTGGTTGCGAACAACTGCAAATGGGATTTGCGGGCAACCTCGACCATCAGACGCCACATGCCAGCCATCACAGTCCAGTGCAGGCCGGTGACAATTTCATCGACCAGAACGCAGCTATCGGCGTTATTGACGAGGGCCAACCTGAGTTGCAGCAACCGGCGCATACCATCGCCGAAGGTGCCCAACGGGTACCTAGAACCACCAGGGCGTAGGCCAACCACAAACCCTCCGCCTCTGGGGACGCGGCCACCCGGCAAGTAATGAATGGACTCTATGTCAGGCATGAGGAGCTTCATGTCGTCGACAACTTCCTGCTCGCGGCCGTCGGTGACGAGGGTGTTCCACGCTTGACTGAGAAATGGCGGCTCGGTTGTCGAGGGCGAGAGAAAACGAGCGGATCGACGGCGCGTCCACAGACGACGTACGTCTTGGAGAAGCAAACCATCTTCTGTGACGGGAAAGATGAACTCAGGTTTCTTGCGAACGTTGACGGTGATGGCTAAAGCCATCGCTGGAGACGCCTCAGGCGGGAGTCGGTCGTCGAACCCATCGAGCATACGAGAGAGGACTTCATTTTCAAAATCGTCTAACGAACGTATCTCCACGGTTACTCGGCCGTTGCTTCGAGAGCCCCGCAGGTCGAAGCGGGCGCCGGGCTCGCACGCGTGACCGTGGAATAGATGGGTCATGCTCGGAAGTCGGCGGAACCCCGGGCGCGACTCGACTGGCCGTACTTCCTCGCGACGGTGGGCGGACTCGGAGATCGCGGCGGGGTTGCCACCCGAGACGAGGAGGTCTACTGCCTCAAGGACAGAGGTTTTGCCACTGTTGTTCTTGCCGACCACGAGATTGACTAGGGAAAGCGAATCGAGCGCATAGGACTCGAAGGCGCGAAACCCCGTCATCTTGAGTGACTTCAACACGCGAACCAGCTCCCGGAGGACTTCCGAGCCATTCTAGGCTCTGGCGCGCGTTCTTGCGACTTTCGGCGGCGCGAGGGAGCGCTCGCCCGGCAGGGACAAAGGGCTCCGAGGGACTTGGTCGCAGAGGTGATGGAACGCGGCCCCCGAAGGGCGGGCGCCATTCCAACGTCCCAACCAGGCGGACGTTGGGAGGGTCCTGCAACGAACGGAACTGCAACGTGTTCGACATGCTGGACGCAAGCCTTGACTCGTCAGCGGTGACATCAAGGTAGGGCATCTCGCCGGTGGGGAAAGTGGGCGGGGTAGAGAATCATGACTGACATATACCATCCGGTAGAGGCGAGCTTACGCCACCAGTTCCGCGACATTGCCCGGATTGTACCGCGTGTCTATCGGTTTCTTTGGGAAGTGACCCAGGGAGTGAAAGGCTAGTTCTGCGCAATGTTTCTCTCGTAATACCGGCGCGGAGTAAAGTTGCCATCGTAGGAGAAGACGGTACTGGCAAGACTACGCTGGTCAAACTGTTGATGCGCCTCTACGATCCGACGGAGGGCTAAGTTCTCCTTGATGGGCGCGACCTGCGCGACTACGACCTTACTGAGCTACGCCGTAATATGGGGGTCGTCTTTCAAGATTTCTCCCGCTACGATTTGTCTGCCGCTGATAATGTGGGGTTCGGCCAAGTTGCCGAGATTGACAACCAACAGCGGATTGTTAGCGCTGCGACGAAAGCTGGAGCAAGCGAATTCGTCGAAAAGCTGCCCAGAGGTTTCGATACGATTCTGGGCAAAACTGTCGACGAGGGCGTCGACCTGTCCGGCGGCGAATGGCAGCACCTGGATTTCCCGTGCCTTCATGAGCGATGCAGCTATCGTGATCATGGACGAACCTACGGCGGCGCTAGATGCATTTAGGGAGTATCGGTTATACGAGCAGGTGACCAAATTCACGAAAGGGAAAACCGTCGTTTTCATTTCTCATCGTTTCTCGACGGTGCGCATGGCGGACGACATCATCGTGATGGAAGGCGGCAATGCAGTTGAGACTGGGAGCCACGACGAACTCATGGCTAAGAACGGAAGATACGCAGCGATGTTCGCAACTCAGGCGGCACGGTACAGCTGACGCGGGGGAGCGCATCAACCGTTGCGCGATGGGACTTGGCGTGGCAAGCGGCGATCCTTCATCGGGTGGACGTCAGATTTGTGGCCAGTTATGCGTGGTCTGGGGCAGCGGCTACTGTAGGGAGGTCAAGCTGGGGTTTCCCGGAATATTCGTCGTGGGGGATCGGGCGAGGTCAAGCGGCTGATTGGCGCGGGATCGGCGGACGGCATCGACTTCGAGACGACGGAGACTACGGCGCGGCGGCTGGCGCTCGGTCTCATGGGCAGGGCGGTCGCCTAGATGTGGCCGACGAGCACGCCCCCGGCGTATTCCAGATCGTCGAGATCCGGCACGGCAAGGAGCATCTGAGCCAAGACAGCCTAGGAGCCTTCAGCCGGGGGATGTTCCCCGACCGCTGACGCGTAAGGAAGTGCTGGCATTGCCCCGTCGCCGGATGCGTACTTCCATGCAAGCCTGCGCCGTAGGAAATTTCCGGGGGAAGAATGTTCAACATGCGGATGAAAAAGAGTCTTTTGTGCTGGAGAATCCCCGAAATAAGAGAATGCGCCACGAAATGTGTAGTGGTGTCCCCGAATTTTTTCGAGAAGACGTTCTGTGGCGCAGCCTCCTAGGTAGTTCGCTGCCGAGCCATACATACCTCAATTGAGCGGCGAGGGCAAGGATCGGGGCGACGTTACGCGACGTTACAGCGATGCCCTGATTCCCGGATAAGGATTCCCCTGAATCAGCGGAATCGCGCGCGGTGGCGGCGTTTGCATGCGAAAACAGGGTCCCCCGAAGATTCACTTCGCTCCGGGTTGATCGGTTCCAGCAGTTCAATGCAGAAGTCGTGCAGGTCGAACAGGCCAAGACGGAAGTCCCCCGAGTGGTGATCGCGCGTGTAGCGGTGTTTCGCCCCCAGGATGTCCTCGAAAAGGACGCGGGCGTCCTCGATGCTGTGCACGCCGATGCCGATATGGTCCAGGCGGCCGAGCGGTTCGTCCTTCGTCGTCACTTGTTATCCCCCGCGAGTCCGGGAAGCCCCGCTATTGTAGCGGTGCCGGCTACGCCCGCGAGCGTCGGGCGGAAAGCGCCACCATGCCCACACGACGAGCAGCCCGAACACCGTGTGGAGGGCAATGAACGCCCAGACCGGCAGGTCGAAATAGAGGATCTGGTACAGCCAGTACTGGATGAAGCTGCCTTCGTAGGTGGGTTGGCCATGCTGGATTCGAAGCCACATCTCGAGCGTGGTCAGGGGACAGACCATGCCTAGCCAGGTCTGCACGACGACAAAGCCGATGGCGGCGAGATGCGTGCCCCGGAACCACAGGTTGCGTACCCATGCCCATCCGAGATGGCCGCCGCAGACTGTCAACACGAGCCCGACCACGACGAAGGCGACGAACAGCACGTGCGTCACCAGCACGATGTCGGCCAGGTGTAGATTGACGGACTGCACCGTCGCTATGGCCTCGCGGCAGGGACAACGGGGGAACCCACTACGCGGAACGGGTACATTGGTTTAGTGTAGCCCCAGGCGCGGGTGTCGCGGGCAGCTCGCGCACCTTCAGGCAGCGGGACGGAGTGCAGGTGGACGACGGCCGGGAGTTGCGGCGGGTACGATGGCGCAGCCGGCGCGGGATGCTGGAGCTGGATCTCTTCCTGGTGCCCTTTGCCGAGAGTTGCTATGCGGACCTGTCACGGACCGACCGCGCGGCTTTTCGTCATCTCCTTGACCGCGAGGACTGGGAGATCCTGGATTGGTTGCGACAGGACTGCGCGCCGGCTCCCGGCCTGGCCGGTATCGTGACACTCGTCAGGCGAGCAGCTTGTCGGCCAGTGCCTTGAGGCGTTCCGTGCCTCCGCTGATGCGCACCCCGGACGCCAACTGCGCGGCGAGCGTCTCCTCCGTGCAACCGTCCAGAAAGGCGATGCCAGCTGCCTTGCAGGCATCGAATACGCGTTGCCGGGCGGCCACCAGTTCTGGCTCGTCGAGACGCGCATCCTGAAATCCGTGGGACATCGACATGTCCGCAGGACCCCACTCCGCGAATGCGACCCCCGGCACCCCGGCGACTTCAAACGCGTTCGCGAGTGCGCGCCGGTTCTCTATCTTGAGGCCGAGCAGGAGTTCTCCATCCGGATTCAGCGGCCACGGATCGGCACGTTCCACGTATTGTTGCGGGGTGACTCCCCAGATGGCCGCCGCCGCAGCCTGGCCACCGGTCCCGCGCGTGCCACCCCGGAAGGTGTAGCGCATCGCTTCGACTACCGCCTCAACCGCTTCGGGAGACTCGGCATGGCAGAGCAGGAATCCGTGCACGCCGACGGCGAGCAACTGGCGTATCTGCCACGCGTTGGCCCGCACGAGGTCAGGCTCCCGTCCCTCGAAGGGCAATTCCACGAGGACCACAGGTGTCGGTGCGCGCACCGACGCCATGCCCTGCATGAAGCGGTTCATTCCCGGTATATCGAGAGGGCCGTGCTCCATGCCGATGTTGATGTAGTCCGCCCAGGTGTCCGCCATCGCCATCCCGGCTTCAAAGGTCAGTTCGGCGCCGGTGTGGCCACCGGTGTAGAACACGGGCCTGTCGTCGGCCAGAAGGGCGATGGCGCGATTGATTCGTGGAGCCACTAGGTCGACCGTCGATGGACGGGGGATTCAGTCGTCAGATGCGTCTTCGGCCCTGGTGGTGTCGCCGATTCTCGTCGGCCTGTGCCACTTGTCCCGGTTCTCATTGGCTTGGTCGATCAGCCGCTGCATCGAATCCATCGTCCGCTCGTCGACCTTCAAGCCGGGCTGGTCAGGGTCGCCGCCTCCGGGGTGGAACTCCAGGAGTTCGGCCCCGTTCGGGCCGCCGGTGTACTTGTATGGCATGCCGGCAGGAATGAAGAACCCCGATCCCGGCCCGAGACTGCGCCTGCCGACGATGAGTTCGCCATTGGTCACGTAATAGAGACAGTCCCCACTGCCCGGATGGCTGTGACGGAACAGCGGGAAACCGGGTCCGACCCATATGTGGGTCAGGCTGCAACCTTTCCGCGGACGCTTGCCGCGGTTTTCCATACCGCCTTCGTGGAAGAGTCCCGTAATCACCATGCCACCGGCATAGGACTTGAGGACCTCGGTCATCTTGTCGCGCACTTCCTCTTCGCCGTACTTCTCGATGAGATCGCTCATTTCCCATCCTGACGTGGCCTTCGACCAGTCCGCGCGTTGCCACGTGTACTGCTCGTTCATTTGCGGATTGGCAAAGATCTCGAACCGCCGACTCGGGAGGTTGCGGGCTCTTGGTTTGGTGACTGGATCTTTCGTGCTGGCCATCTACTCTCCTTTCCGTCGAAGATAGCTTAACGCAAGTGCCCCGCGGCCGTCGCCTTGGGCGCGGCATGAGTTCGCGCGGACGCCGCGCGGAAGAGGGGATGGTTGTCCCTTGCTGAGACCGGCCGCGTGGGGCCGGCCACTATAATTTGCGCGATCCGGATGATGGCAGAGAGGGTGAAATCGAAGAGAGCGGAAAGCACGGGGGTGGCGCTCCGGGTGCGTGACCTCGGCCTCACCGACTACCGGACGGTGTTCGAAGCGATGCGCTCGTTCACCGAAGCGCGGGATGCGAACTCGACGGACGAAATCTGGCTGACGGAACACGAAGCCGTTTTTACGCAGGGGCAGGCCGGCAAGCCGGAGAATTTGCTGGCACCTGGCGGTATCCCCGTAGTGGCTACTGATCGGGGTGGACAGGTCACCTATCACGGACCCGGACAGATCGTCGCCTACACGATGTTCGATGTCGACCGCATGGGTATCGGCGTTCGGGCGCTGGTCGGCGGCATCGAGGGCGCCATGATCGCGGTATTGCGGGACTGGAACATCGAGGCCGAAGCGCGCGGCGACGCCCGGGGCGTCTACGCCCAGGGCCGCAAGATCGGGGCCCTTGGCCTGCGCATTCGACACGGATGCGCGTACCACGGCCTCGCGCTCAACGTGGCCATGGATCTGGAACCGTTTTCCCGCATCAACCCGTGCGGCCTGGTGGGGATGGATGTCACGCAGGTCTCCGATCTCGGTGGTCCTCGGAGCCTAGATGTTGGGCGGACGGCGCTGGCGCGTGAACTGGCGCTGCGTTTTGGTTTCGACCCATCTGCCGCGTACCCAGGTCGCTGGGTCCGGGACGTTGCGGTGGAGCCAACACCGCTGCATTAAGGCCAAGGGCTCGAAGCCTCAGCTTGGAATCTTCGAGACGTAGTGCACGTTCGGCATTCCTGCAAAGTCGCTATCCTGGGTCCACAGCGTTGCTCCCGTGAGTCGCGCGGTGGCAAGGATGATGCCATCCGCCATCGCCAGTTGCCCTTCGTGCGCAAGCCGCGCGGCCTCCAGCGCGAGGGCGGATGACAGGGGGATTTCCCGGCCGCGACCCATCAGCGCGGCGACGCTAAGCGCATCGTCCTCACCGCGCTCGCGCAGCACTACCCGGAATACCTCGTACATGCTCACCGTGGGGACGACGAGCCGGCTTTCATCGGACAGTGGATCGGCGAAGATACCGCCGTTGGGACCGTCGGTGAAGTACTCGATCCAACCCGAGGAATCGACCAGGTTAGGCACCGCCATCGTCAGAGTTCGCGGTCCGGCTCGCGCTCGAAACGCGGATCCATTCCGGCGAGGAATCCCCTCATCTCGCTGACCTGGCGCAGCGGGACGAGTTCTATACGGTCGCCGTAGGGGACAACCTGCAAGCGCTGGCCGGGCCGTATTCCAAGGGACTCGCGCACCGGTTTGGGTATGACTACCTGGAATTTCGAGGACACTTTCACTTGTTCCATGTTGCTTTTGATCGATCAGGAAAACGTTTTACGACTGTAGCACAGGTCATTGATCGGCAAACACCATTCCAAACTCTCGTACGTCCGTATGGACGGACGGCATTGCTGGGGTATGACCGTCAGTGCGTCGTACGGGACCGAAGGTTCACGCGCCCGCTGCCTCGTCCAGGAATGGCCTGACCGCTGCCAGGAAACCGGGCGTGTTCTGCGAATGCACGTTGTGCCCGCAGTCCGGCACGGTGACCAGGCGCGCGTCGGGCAGGGCGCCTATCAGTCGTTCGCCCGCCTCGGGTGTGAACACGTTGGAGTTTTCGCCGCGCACCACCAGGATCGGGCGGGTCAGCGCGCTTACCTCTTCGAGGCCGATCGCGGTGCGGGAATTGGCAGTACGGCGATGGTCGTTCTTGCTGACGTACTTGCCGTCGGCACGCTGGAACATGTTGTACTTGACGGTTCGCTCGACGTGCTCTCGCTTGCGGTAGGGATCGTAGGCGACGACGTTGTCGACGAACTGCTCGAGATTGTCGAACTCGCGGTTGTTGCGAATGAAATTGCGGATCGTCCTGCCGCCCGGCGCATTCATTTCTGGTCCGGAATCGACCAGGACGAGCGCGCTGGCGAAGTCGGGACACTTAAGCGCTGCGAGCAGGGCGACGCGACCGCCCATCGAATGGCCGACAATGATCGGCTGCACCAGTTTGCGGTCGCGGGCGAAGGCGATCGCGTCGTCTGCCATCGCGGTCGTCGAGTAGTCGAGTTCGCGGCTCCACTCCGAGTCGCCGTGGCCGCGTTGATCGAGCGCGAATACGCGGTAGGACGATGCCAGGGCGAGACTGACGAGATCCCACGAGTGGGAGGACTGGTTCGTTCCGTGCAGCAGCAGGATGGGCGGCCCACCGGGGTGTCCCCATTCCGTGAAGTGGAACCGAAGCCGGCGCACGACGGTCTGCCGGGAGCGATAGGAGATGTCGCGGCTGTGCGCTACGCCTAAGTCCGCCGCGCTCTGGCACAGGCTGCGGAACTCGTCTGTCCCGGTCATCTCGTGGGGCGAAAGATCCGCCGCGAATTCGTTCTGGTACATCAGGTTGCGTGATCCGCATCGTCTGATCGGGGGTCCGGAAGTGTATCGCTTGCAGGTAGACCCTGCCGCGATCGGTCCGAGAGGCTGGTCAGCAGGGCTACGAGCAGCCTGATCTGCGTATCGTCGAGCCGCTCGCCGAACGCGGGCATCTGGCCGTTTCTTCCCACCGCGATGGAGTGCCGTATGGCGTCGATGTCGCGACCATAGAGATAGACGTCGTGGGTGAGGTTCGGTGCGCCGAGCAATGGGTTGCCGGTGCCGTCGGGACCGTGGCACGCCGCGCAGAACTGCAGCCAGGCCGTTCGGCCGGCGTGACCCTCCGCTGCGCCCCGCGACAGCGCGAGGGTGTAGTCAGCCAGTTGGTCGACGCCGTCTTCCCCAACCACCTGGAGCCAGCCGACCATGACGGCGTGGCGACCGTACCGAATCGAATGTTCGATCTGCTCGGCGCCACCGCCCCATTGCCATGTGTCGTCCGTCAGGTCGGGAAAGTAAGGGGTCAATCCCTTCGCATCGTAGCCGTGGCAGACGGCACAGTTGCGATCGTAGACGCGCTGGGCGGAGGCCATCAGTGCACGATCCTGCGAAAGCTCCTCGATGTTCGCCTCGGCAACCAGCCGTCGCGCCCGTCCGAATTCGTTGTCGAAGGCTCCGATGCTGCGCTCGAGTTCGCCTCCCTGGGACCATCTCAAAGCGCCCGCGTGGCTGCCGAGGCCGGGATACAGCATGAGGTAGAGGACGGAGATGACGAGTGAGCCGAAGATGAGCCAGAACCACCAGATGGGTGCGGGGTGCTCGCCCTCGCGCAGTTCTCCGTCCCAGACCGGCGAATCCTGTTCGGCGTGCGTGTCGGCGGAAAAGTAGACGCTGTAGATCAGCCAGCCGAGGCCGGCCAGGCTGGCCACCGTCAGGGTGGCGATCCAACCCGTCCAGAAATCGCCGGGCAATTCAGCCACGGGTATCCCCTTGCGCAGAATCGCTGCCGGCATCGTGATCGGGGCTTTCATCCTCCAGGGGAATCCGTGCCGATCGGTCGATGAATTCGTCCGTCGACCGGTAGAAGACCCAGGCCGCCAGGATGACCATGAACAGCATCACGAGCATGTCGCCGATGAAGATGAACCAGGTCATGGGGTCCCTCCCGGCGCGACGCCGAGTACCTGCAGGTAGGCGACGAGTGCGTCGACTTCCATCATTCCCGCGAGCGCCTCGGGTGCGCCTGCGATCTGCTCTTCGGTGTAGGGGTGCCCCAGCAGCTTCAATGCCCGCATCTTGGCCTGTATGTCACCGGCGGCACCGGCCGGTCTTTCGCCCAGCCACGGGTAGGCCGGCATGATGGAATTCGGGACAACGCTGCGCGGGTCGAGCAGGTGAAGCCGATGCCAGAGGTCGGTGTAGCGGCCGCCCACGCGATGCAGGTCCGGCCCGGTGCGCTTCGAACCCCACAGGAACGGCCGGTCGTAGGCGGACTCGCCGGCCCGGGAGTACGGTCCGTAGCGCTTGATCTCCGCCAGCAAGGGCCGCACCTGCTGCGAATGACAGGTGCTGCAGCCCTCGCGGATGTAGATGTCGCGGCCGGTCAATTCCAACGGGCCGTAGGGCGCCCTGCCGACATCTGGTGCCACCAGAGATTCTTGCATTACGCTCGGCAGGACCTGCACCAGGCCGCCGATGGCCGAAACGAACAGGATCCCGAAAATGAGCAGGCCCGCATTCTCTTCCAGCTTCCTGTGAAGACCGACCGCGTTCATGGTTGTGACGCGGCATCGGGTGCGGGAGGGAAGGCTGGCACGGTGCGCCGTCCCCTGATGGTCATGAACAGGTTGTAAGCGAGCAACGCTGCCCCGGCGAGGAAAACGATCCCGGCCACGAGCCGTAACGCGTAGTAGGGCGCCATGCTGGCCATGATGTCCTTGAAGCTGAAACTCAGTTCGCCGATCTCGTCGAGGCTGAGCCACAACAGGCCCTGGGAGACACCGGCGCCCCACATGGCCAGCACGTAGAGCATGGTGCCCGCCAACGCGAGCCAGAAGTGCACATTGGCGAGCCTGACGCTGTAGAGCGCCGTACCCATGAGACGCGGCACCAGGAAGTAGAACGTCCCGAAAGTGATCATGGCGTTCCAGCCGAGCGCGCCGGAATGCACGTGGCCGACGGTCCAATCCGTGAAATGGCTGACCACGTTGACGCTCTTGATGGACATCATCGGACCCTCGAACGTCGCGAGTCCGTAGAAGGCGAGGGACAGCACGATGAATTTCAGTGCCGGGTCGACCCGTAGCTTTCGCCAGGCGCCGGCCACCGTCATGATGCCGTTGACCATGGTCGCCCAGGACGGCGCCAGCAGGATGAGGCTCATCACCATGCCCAGCCCCTGCACCCACTCGGGTATCGCGCTGTAGTGCAGGTGGTGCGGCCCGGCCCAGATGTAGCTATAGGTGAACGCCCAGAAGGCGATGATCGACAGCCGGTAGCTCCAGATGGGCCGGCCGGCGTGCTTCGGCAGGAAATAGTAGAGCATCCCGAGAAACCCGCCTGTCAGCAGAAAACCGACCGCGTTATGGCCGTACCACCATTGCACGATGGCGTCCTGGGCGCCTGCGAACAGCGAGTAGGACTTCGAGATCGACACGGGTATGGCCAGGCTGTTGACGATATGCAGCATGGCGATGACGATGATGAGCGCGCCATAGAACCAGTTGGACACGTAGATCGGCTTGATCCGGCGCCTGGCGATGGTGCCGAAGAAGACGATGGCGAAACACACCCAGACCACGGCGATGGCGATGTCGAAGGGCCATTCCAGTTCGGCGTACTCCTTGCCGCCGGTCCATCCCGCGAGGAGCGATATCCCGCCCCCTAGGACGCCGATCTGCCAGGCGAAACAGCAGAACCAGGCGAGTCCCGGAGCGAACAGCGGCACATGGCACGTGCGCTGCACGCTGTAGAACGCGGTGCCCATCAGCGCCGAGACGCCGAAGCCGAAGATCACCGCGTTGGTATGCAGCGATCGCAGACGACCGAAGGACAGCCATTCCTGGCCGAAGTCGAGATTCGGCCACACGAGTTCCGCCGCGATGTGGACGCCGGCCGCCATGCCGAGGAGAGACCAGATGATGGAGAAGACGACCAGCGCCGTAACTACCCTGTCTCGATAGGATTCCCGGGAGGGGCCCGCGGGCGTCACGTTCGAAGCGGTCGCCACGCTCAGACGCCTATCGAAGGGCCGATGCCGCTCGCCCACAACGCGACGGTCAGGCCGAGCAGGGTCACCGCGCCGACCAGCAGGTACGCGACGAGCGAAGACGCCATCAGCATGCCTCGCTCGGGACCGGTCCCGAGCGCGATGGGAAGCCCCTTGTACAACAGGTAGATGCTCCAGATCAGCGCCGGGATGAGCACCAGGAGGTTGACGAATACGTGCGGGAACAGGTGAAGGACACTTCCCGCTACCAGGGGCGTGGCGACGACGCCGACCAGCGCGAGGTGGGTGCCCAACGCATCGCTCGCGCCGTAGGTCGGCGCCATCCAGCGCCCGACGAACGCCGTGCTGACAAGGCCGAACAGCAACGCGAAGAAGTACGCGATGCTGATCTGCGTCAGTACATCGCCTGACAGGTAGAGAGGTTGCGCCGCGCCGAGCCGCCAGCCAAAAGCGGATGCGCCGATGAAGGCGAACACCGGTGGCGCGAGGGCCAGCCAGACGATCTGTTTGAAGAACACCGCGAGCGGGTCGGTTTCCGACCGGGCAAGCGCTTCAAACGCTTCGGTTGGCCTGCGAATGATCGTGAGTATCGACGGCAATTCTGGTAACGGTGGCGCGCGGTGAATCCGGCCGGAATCATACCGCGCTCGAATGGGCGGCCCTGCCTCGGCAACTTCGGGAAGCCGCCCCGATGGGAGGGCGGCATCAGGCCGTTCAGTCCTTGCCGGGGTCCTCGTTCGCAGTTGGGCGCGCCACCATTGCTTCCACACGGGCAAGCAGTTCATCGACCGCCTCGGCCTGCGACAGCAGCAACCACTCGCCGATCGTCAAGAAATCCTCGGGTTCGGTCACGCCGCGCAGCAATGCCGCGAGACGGTCGGCTGTCGTCGTGCCGAACTTCGCCGCCGCTTGACGGGTCAGGATGTCCTTTTGGGCCCGTTGTTCGGCTGCGCCAGCTCTCCGTTCGGCGGCGTCGGCTCGCGCCTCGGCGATGCGGCGACTGGCGCCTTCCTCCTCCGGTGTAGGCAAGTCGCACCCGGTCGCGGGGTCGTAGAGCCGCAGTTCGGTACCCTTGAGCCACAGGCCCAGGCCGAGCGATTCGCTACGCAACCCCCGCTCGCCGTTGGGAAGCGCGACCTCTCGCATCTTTCGGTAGCGCCTGCCGTGCAGTTCAAGACCCTGTAGCGGCGGCGTCAGCCACTCGCCGCGCGGATCGTACAGGAAGTACTCGCCCACGCCCCACTGTGCGTATCGCCGACGCTTGGTGCGCTCGTCCTCGCGCCGCGTGGAGGCGGAAGTGATCTCCAGCACGAATGACGGCGGCTTTTCTTCCCAGATCTTGTACAGGTCGCGCTCGCCGCGCCTGACGCCGAAAGCCACGAAGATGTCGGGCGAGAGGTGCCTGCGCGGGTTGCCCGGCTCGTCGAATACCAGCAGATTGGATCCCACGTAGACATCGTCGCGCCCGGCGAGGTGCTTTCGGATGCCGTAAGCCGCGCCTGCCAGGCGCATGAAATGGCGTTCGGTTTCGGCCACCGGCTTGCCGTCCGAAGTGGGGTAGTGAACGACGTCCGGTTCTATCGCAAGCGTTTCGCTCAAGTACTTGTCCCTGACCTGCGGCACGCCGTGATTTGCGGGCCGTGCGGGGAAGTTAACACAGGATTTCGGGCCGTCCCAAACCCGTTCGTTTCGCGCGCGTGGTGTGCCATGGTCCGCCTCCGGCAATACCGTTTCTGTCGGTTTGATTGTCCCCGATCGGTCGGCCTGGTCACGACAGCCAAAGCGGTTGATCGATGTGGGCCGTGCGCTCTTGGCCGCGTAGGTCTCTGCCACGCGACCGAGTGGGAGATCGCTGTCTCGCGCCTGGATCGGAAAAGCAGGTCCCGCACCAGGCCGGGTGCGGTGTAATCTGGCGCGGTGGATTGAAGGGAGGTCCGGCGATGCGACGGATGAAGATGGTCGTGGTTGCGGCGGTAGCGGCTGCTGCGCTCGCCGGTTGTGGCCGGGCGCCCGAACCCACCCTGGCCGAGGTGATCCGCGCAGCCACGGCCACGGTGGGGGCCGACCGGATCGTGGCCGCGGACGCCGAGCCCGGCAACTGGCTCGCGCACGGCCGTACCTACGATGAACAGCGCCACAGCCCGCTGGTCGGAATTAACGACGGGAACGTGGGTGACCTCGGACTCGCGTGGTACTGGGACACGGGAGATTCCCGGGGCCTGGAAGCGACCCCCATCGTCGTCGATGGCGTCATGTTCTCCACCGGCACCTGGAGCAGGGTGTACGCCAACGATGGCCGGACCGGCGAACTGATCTGGCGATACGACCCGCAAGTGCCGAAGGAGTGGGGCAAGTTCGCCTGCTGCGATGTGGTGAACCGGGGCGTCGCCGTGTGGAAGGGCCGTGTCTTCGTCGGGACGCTCGACGGTCGATTGGTGGCCCTGGACGCCGGCACGGGAGAAGTGATCTGGGAGGTCCTCACCATCGATCGAGACTGGCCGTATACGATCACGGGGGCGCCGAGGGTCGTCAATGACCTGGTCGTCATCGGCAATGGCGGCGGCGAATACGGAGTGCGTGGCTACGTCACCGCCTACAACTGGGAGACGGGGGACGAGCGGTGGCGATTCTGGACAGTGCCTGGAGATCCGTCGAAGCCGTTCGAGAATCCGGCCATGGAACTGGCGGCGCCGACGTGGAACGGCGAGTGGTGGAAGGCCGGCGGTGGCGGCACGGTCTGGGATTCGATGGCGTTCGACCCCGACCTCAATCTGCTCTACATCGGCGTTGGCAACGGCACCCCGTGGAACCGGGACCTCCGCAGTCCGGGCGGCGGCGACAACCTGTATCTCGCTTCCATCGTCGCGCTCGATCCGGACGACGGTTCCATGGTATGGCACTACCAGACGACGCCGGGCGAGACCTGGGACTTCACGGCGACACAGCACATGATCCTGGCCGACGTCGAGATCGGCGGCGAGTTGCGCAAGGTCATCATGCAGGCGCCGAAGAACGGCTTCTTCTACGTGCTCGACCGCACCGACGGCGCGTTCATCTCCGCAGAGCCGTACGTGCCGGTGAACTGGGCCAGCCACGTCGATCCGGCGACCGGCAGGCCGGTGGAGATCCCCGGTGCCCGCTACGCCGACAGCGTGCAGCTCATCGCCCCGTCGCCGCACGGCGGTCACAACTGGCACCCGATGGCTTACAACCCGGACACCGGCTACGTATATGTCCCGGCCCTGGACATGGTCTTTCCTTACGGGCAGGCCCCGGATTTCGAATACAAGCCGGGGGAGTTCAATACCGGCATCGACATCGTGCCGCTGCTTCCGCCGAAGACGGTGGACGGCCAGGTGGAGGTATTGCGGAGCATGAAGGGCCACCTGGCCGCGTGGGACCCGGTGGCGCGGCGCGAGGTCTGGCGGGTACAGCATCCCACCACGTGGAACGGCGGCCTGCTGTCCACGGCGGGCAACCTCGTCTTCCAGGGCCGCTCCGACGGCTACTTCGCCGCCTACGGCGCGGACTCCGGCGCCTTGCTGTGGGAGACCCCGGTGCACATGGGAATCATCGCGGCCCCGGTCACCTATACCGTCGACGGCGAGCAGTACGTCGCGGTAGTCGCGGGGTGGGGCGGCTCCTTCACCGTGTTTTCCGGGGTGCCCCGGCACAAGGGCAACGTGCTGACCGAGGGGCGCATCCTGGCGTTCAAGCTGGGCGGAAGATCCGAGTTGCCTGAACCTGCCGTGACCCATGTGAACATCCCGGAACCTCCCGACATCGAGGTCGCGCCGGAGGTGGTCGCCCGGGGCGAACTCCTCTATCACACGTGGTGTTCAGGCTGCCACGGCTCGGGCGTGACGTCCGGCAGCAACCTGCCGGACCTGAAGTACCTGTCCGCCGCCGCCCACGAGAGTTGGGAGGCGATCGTGCGCGGGGGCGCCTATGCAACCGCTGGAATGCCGGGCTTCGACCACGTGTTGAGCGAAGCGGATTCGGGGGCCGTGCACGCGTACGTGGTAAACCAGACCCGGGCCGCCATCGCGTTCTGCGAGTCCGAATATCCGGATGTCTACCCGGAACTGTTCGGAACGGCGTGCACGAAACGGGTTGTCGCGTCGGAGGCGGTTCCGAACGCCACTACCGATCGCTGAGGCGGTTAGGCGATATTCTGGGGCGAATCGTGTTAGATGCGCGGCACGAAAGCGGCGCGACACCGAGAGCAAGACTTGCGAAACGAGGGAGTGTTAAGCGGCAACCTGTAGCCAGGATCGCCGAGAAACGCGGATCCAGCGGTGATAGCGGGTAATGACATCGAATTGATAGCCGTGGACGACGAACAGTCGACGACCCCCGCCACTGGTTTCATGCTCCGCACGATCCATGATGTTGTTTACAACAATCATAATCAGGTCTAAAGTAGACTATAAATATCATGCCAAGACCAACCAGGATTGCAGAATTCCCCCCGGCACCGGTTACCGAGGCCTTGGACCGGCTTGGGCGCAACATCCGCACCGCACGTTTGCGCCGCAACATGCCGCAGGAGACGCTGGCGCGGCGCATGGGTGTGTCCAGATTCGTCGTGGCCGACATCGAAAGAGGCAAGCCGACGACCGGGATTGCGGGTTACCTGGGCGCATTGTGGGTCCTGGGGCTGCTCCCCCAGATGCGCGATGTTGCTGCACCGGACCTCGATGAGGAGGGCAAGTCCCTGGAACGCCTGCGCAGCCCGAGGACAGCCAGACTTCGCAGCACATTGAGCGATGATTTCTGAGCGCGAGTGCTTCGTCTATGTCGTGCTGCCGGGCAGGACGGAGTTCGTCACGGCAGGTCGCTTCCAGTGGACGGCAGATGGCGATGACAGTGTCGGCCGGTTCGTCTATGGCCGCTCATACCGGGAACGGGCCGACGCGGTCGAGTTCGACCCCGTAGAGCTGCGGCTTTCGAGCCAGGTTTACGAGACGGCGCGGATGCAGGGCTTCTTCGGTGCCGTCCGCGATTCCATGCCGGACTTCTGGGGGCGACGCGTTATGGAGCGCAAGGCTGGCTGGGCCCAACTCTCCGAGTTCGACTACCTCATGCGAGGGACGGATGATCGCGCCGGTGCGCTCGGCTTCGGTGTGAGTGTCGAGCCTCCTGTTCCCCTGCGCCGATTCAATCGTGTGCTGGATCTCACGCTTCTCCAGCGCGTGGCGGAAGCGATAGTTGCCGAGGACGCCGATATCGGAAAGTCCATGGGTGACGAGGTCGAGGCACTGCTGCTAATCGGGACATCGATGGGCGGTGCCCGCCCCAAGGCGATGGTGCGGGATGATCGCGATCTCTGGATTGCCAAGTTTGGCCGCCACGACGACCGCTGGAACCATCCGCGGGTCGAGCACGGCATGCTGATGCTGGCCCGAGCCTGCGGCCTGAATACGGCGGAGAGCCGCATCGAGACTGTAGCGGGACGCGATGTATTGCTCGTGCGCCGGTTTGATCGGGATTGGACGCCTGCCGGCTATCTCCGCCACCGGATGGTCAGTGCGTTGACGCTGCTGCAGAGCGGCGACAGCCCGGGTGAACGCGGTGAGTGGTCGTACTTGTCCCTGGCTGACGAAATCCGCAGGGCCAGCGCGAACCCGGAAGACGATCTGTGCGAACTTTTCGGCCGAATCTGCTTCAACGCGGCGGTGTCCAATCTCGACGACCACCCGCGCAACCACGCCGTCCTGGCCGAAGGAAGACACTGGCGCCTGAGCCCGGCCTTTGACCTCACGCCTTCGCCGGTCGTGGCCCTTGACCGCCGCGATCTGGCGATGTCCTGCGGTCGCTTCGGCCGTTATGCGAACAGGACGAACCTGTTGAGCGGCCACGGGCGGTTCCTTCTCGCAGGAGAAGAGGCGACGGCAATATTCGAACGTGTGACAGGTACGGTGCGCCAAATGTGGAGGACCCAAATGCGGCAAGCCGGGGCTAGCGAGCGCGATTGCGAAACGATCAGGAGTGCGTTCGTGTATGACGGACTGTTCCATGAGAATGTCGATTAGACTCATGCGTTCAATCTCCGGGGAATTGACGTCTAGATCGTTCTCAATCATGTGTGCCGCCGTGATCGAACCAGATGGCGAGTTCAGTCGTAGTCGTGCCCCCATTGCAGCGCCTTGCATTGTTGGACCGCCTCCACCGGATCTAAGAGCCCGTTGTCGGCGAAGATGTCACCCTCTCCCCTGTTTTCGAGTGTTCCAAACTTCGCGCCAGACATCGAACTCGCGCGGCGACACCCGGTAACGCGCATAGTTTCCTTCGTGAAGTCCAAGGAGTTCCGTCTCGGCGAGCTCGAGGAAGCGGGCGCGGTCGCCGCTCTCCACATTCGCCTCGACCCAGGCGGCAACCTGGGCAGAGGCCGATCCCACGTCCAGGCGGTTGCGGATCACTTCGCCAACGATCTGTCGCAATTTGTCGCGGTGGCGAAGCCTGAACGGGTCCGGTTCACCGACGGACTGCCTGACGGCACCATAGCGGGCTGCGGAACGTTCATAGGCCCAGATGAAGAGATCCTTCATCAGGCTGATCTCGTTCTGCTCGTATACCACCAGTAGCGCATCGGTGTAGTAGTCGCGGGGCACGTCATTGAACGAGAGCGGTGAGAGGTCGTGCCTGATGAACGGTATGTTCGCCGCGAGGCGCGAGACTCTCTTGTTGACGTCGTCGAACGCCTGGACATACGGCAGCTGAACGAGGCAGAACAGCGCCTGTTCGAGCGGGTGGTGTATCGCTTGCGCCGTGGCGAGGACGCGGTTGAAGCATTCCTCCACCTGCGCCGGCACATCCGGAGGGCGGTAGGCGGAGGCGCCGATACCGACGGGCATCGTTCTCAAACGGCCTGGTGCCGCAGGGTCTGGCAGCAGGTTTTCCGCCAGTATCGCGTGCAGGTTGAGGATCGTGCGGCGATCGAGTCCGACATCGTCCGCGCTTTCGACGAGGAACTCGATCGCGTGCTTGTGGTTGAGGATCATCTGCGTCTCGCGGATGTCCCGGCCGGCCGCCGGATCTCCCAGTTCGATAAGGCGTTTCGTGTCGAGCAGTGAGTAGGTATTGCCTTCCAGGCGGCTGGAGTTCCAGGAGAGGTCGATGAGCATCCGGTCGAGAATCCGACGGGCGTGGGTTCCGGCAGGCTGCGGCATCGCGTGGAACTCCCCCAGACTGCGAAGCCTCGTCCGTTCCTCGGCCGAAAGGTAGGCGCTGACGTTCGGACGGTAATCGTCGATGAACTCGCGCCGGTATCCGACGGGCAGTCGCTGCCCGGGCGGCTGCGAAAGGTATCGTCGACGCAAGTCGTCTCGAAGCCGGGCGAGATCGCCTGGAACTGCGTCCACCGTTGCACTTTTGACCGGAGGCGCGGGGCTGACTTGGAGGACGGCACTTTGGGTTTGCGGCAGTCCGTAGACGGTGCTCCGTCCCCGTGCGCTCCTGACGAGCCGCTGCATGGCGACTAGCCGCGCGAGCCGGTACTGAAGCGTGCGCCTGGGCACCGTGCCATCGAGTTCACGGGCAATGTCCTTCACGCCGATGCCGTCGGGGTGGAGGCCGACGACGGCTTCGATTTCACTCAACCTGCTCTCGAGCATCGGTCTTGGGACGGTTGCGCGGTTTGAGCAATTATTGCGCGATAGGATTAACCGCGCAACAGAACTTGCACATTTAAGAGCCCTGCATCGTTTATTGCGCAATTAATATTGCGCGATTGCAAAGTCCCTCCACTACGACCATTGCCTTTCGCCTCTTCTCCCGGACTTGGTTAGTCGTATAGCGCGGCAACTTGCAGCACTGCATTCTGGTAGTTGCCATAGGCTTCGCTGTAGAAACTGCTACCGGCTGGGTCGGGGTCGCAGCACCGCTCGACGTCGCGCTGCAGGTGTTGTTTCGTCACATCGCGAATATCGGCGCTGCCACCTTCAAGCATGGCGAGCGCTTGCAGCGCAGCTCCAAACGCAGCGCCTTCCTCGTTCTTCAGAACCGTTACCGGCACAGCGCAGACATCGGCAACGATCTGCCTCCACGTACCGCTCTTCGCACCGCCCCCGGTCAGTACGACCTCCTCGGCATCGATACCCAGTTCGATCAGTCTGTCCAGGCCATGGCGCAGCGCAAAGGTGGCGCCTTCGACGACGGACCGCAAGAGATTCTCGGGGCGGGCGTTACGGGTATCGAGTCCCGTAATGCAGGCCTTGGCCTGCGGCAGATTCGGGGTTCGCTCGCCATTGAAGAACGGCACGGTGATGATGCCTCCGGCCCCGCGCCTGGCTGCGGCGAGTTGCGCCTCCAGTTCCGCGATGTCGACGCCGAGCATTTCCCGCACCAGCTCGGTTCCAACCGTACAGTTCATCGTGCACACGAGCGGCAGCCAGCCGCCGGTCGACGAGCAGAAGGCGGCGACATCACCCTCGGGGTCGATGACGGGGACATTGGAGTATGCGAACACGGTACCCGACGTGCCCAGGCTGATCGTGACGACACCGGGCGTCACGTTTCTCGTGCCGATGGCGCCCATCATGTTGTCGCCGCCGCCAGCCGCGACCGGTGTCCCGGCGGTCAACCCGATCTCTTGCGCTGCAGGTGTCGACAGTGTTCCGATCGGCCCGTTGACCAACCGCACTTCGGGCAGGCATTCGCGCAGGTCCCTGTCCGGATCTATCGCCGACAGCATTTTCTCCGACCAGGTGCGGGTGCGAATATCGAGGAACCCCGTACCCGACGCATCACCGGCCTCCATGCAACGCTCGCCCGTCAGGTAGAAGTTCAGGTAGTCGTGCGGCAGGAGGATCGCATCCATGCTGGCGTAAAGGTCCGGGTGAGCGTCCCGAAACCAGCGGACTTTCGATGCCGTATAACCCGGCAGAATGAGATTGCCGACTTCTTCGATGCAGGCTCCCCGACCTCCGAATGCCTCGACGATGCGATCGCATTCGACGCGCGTGGAGGTATCGCACCAGAGCTTCACGGGAATCAGAACTTCGCCCGATCTGTCGATCGGAACAAAGCCATGCTGCTGACCCGAGACAGCAATAGCCGCGACGCTCTCTCGCACGCGCTTATCGACGCTTGCCATGGCGATTCGCAGCGCTTCAATCCACCATTCGGCCCGTTGTTCGGCCACTCCGCCGTCGGTCTGATGGAGATCCAGCGGCGCACTGGCGCTGGCCGAGACCTGGCATGCCTCGAAGTCATAGAAGACGGCTTTGACGCTTTGCGTACCGACATCGAGACCGAGAACGGTGGTCATGGTGCGCCGGGGTCTCCTGGGCATTGTCTTGGTCTCAAGTGTAACCAAGGCGAGTTGAGCGCATCCCGTAGCGCGCTTTCGTGGCCGAGGCCGAGGATCCAGGCTTCCTCGGTTTCAATAGTCTTGCGTTCTTCTGAGGTGAGACTTTGCTCTCCCTCAAACAACGGTGCCAGCAGGCAGCGGCTGTCGAGCCGGGCGAAGGCCTCCGCGTTTACGCGGACCTGGGCAGCATCGAGTATTTCGCCTGACCGTCTGCGCCGGTCAACTTCCCGCTTGAGAAGGGAAGGGTAGATTTCCGCGATCACGACCGGCAGGTCGGGGACCGACAGCCCGGTGTCGAAAGGCCAGATCGCGATCTGGCCCTTGAGCCTCGGATCCCTGACGAGTCGATTCAGGGCGGGCAGTCCCAGCAACACCTGTGAGCCGACGGATCCGGCGTAAGCCAATTGCCAGACCGTCTTTGCACCCTGGGCGCGGTGATCGGCGAGACGGCGGTCCGGCGGATGGGCTTCCTGATTTGTACATTCGGATCTGCGCGTGGGCACACCGGGATGCGGCCAACTCGCCGGGCGGCCCCAGCAGGGACCGACGCCCGGATAGTGCCGGTTGATTGCCTGCGCCACCTCGAAACGGTTGTTCGCGTTGTCTCCGGCGTCGTGGATTCGTTCGTCCAGCCAATTCCAGAGCGCGAAAGCCGACGGCTGGCCCGTCAGGTCGTGGGCGACGCCGGCCGGATAACCGAAGGGGAAATCGAAACCGACAAGAGTGCGGTGGCCGTCGTCGAGGTCGCCCCTGAGGATCACTGCAAGACGGTCGATGGCTTCATGGCGTGTCCTCGCGTAGTCGGGCTCGGTCGAACCGCCGTTCCGCGTCGCGCACCACCAGATGGAGTCCTTCGTGGCACGCGCCGGACTCGGCTTGGAGCGCGCCGACCAGTCGACGATGATGTGGGTGTCAAAGAGCGACATTGCCCGATCATCCAAATCGTTTCATTTCATGTGAAATGATTGTGTGATAAGACCTAAAATGCATTTATACTTAAATAGTTAATAGTTTCATCCGTTCCACAAATCGTTTCATGCCCCGAATAGACCAAGCAATTCTCGACTACATTGCAGCCCATCCGGACATCGGGCGGGAGGACATTAGACGGAATATCGCCCCGGAAGTGAGCGCGCCAACGGTCTGGCGCGCGCTCAGGCGGCTGACTGACGAGGGTCGCCTCGAGGTTTCCGGTAAAGCCCGCGCTACCCGCTACGGACCAGCTGGACCGGCGGCGGTGCGCGCGCACCTGCAAACGCCTTACAACCGCCGCAGGCTGGCGGTCTACGAGAGGGAGTTCATCGATCGCTACGTGACCGGCAAGAGCTTCTACCTGGACGAAGCCGTCCGGGAGCACCTGCACGCCGCCGGCCGCCCCTCGTCCTCGATGCTGCCAGCCGGAACCCATGCGCGGCGCATCCTGGAGCAACTCCTCGTGGACCTTTCGTGGGCGTCATCGCGTCTGGAAGGCAATACCTACGACATTCTTCAGACGGAGCGGCTGATCCGCTACGGGGAAGAAGCCATCGGCAAGGACCGCAGGGAAGCGGTGATGATCCTCAATCACAAGGAAGCGATCGAATATGTTGTCGATCACCTGGCGGACATCACGATCAGCCGGATGGATATCCTGGGCATCCACGCATTGCTTGCGGATGGTCTCCTGATCGATCCCGCCATGGCGGGCCAGTTGCGACGCATGCCGGTCGGCATTTCCCAGTCGAGCTACCGCCCGCCTGACGATCGTTTCGTGATCGAGGAAGAGTTCGACCTGCTGATACAGAAGGCCGAACGGATCGGCGATCCGTTTGAACAGTCATTCTTCCTTCTCGTCCATATCCCCTACTTGCAGGCATTCAATGACGTGAACAAGCGGACTTCGCGCGTTGCGGCGAATATCCCGTTGCTGAAGGCAGGCCTTGCGCCGCTGTCGTTTCTCTCCATGGACGATGCCGATTACGTCGACGGCTTGATCGGTGTGTACGAGATAAACAACGTGTCGCTCCTGCGAGAGATTTACGTCGATGCCTATCTTGCCTCGGCGGATAACTACCGGGTGCTGCGCGCAGAACTGGAGTCGCCCAGCAAGGCGGCGTTGGTATACCGCGAATTCGTCCGCGGGGCCTTGCGCCGAAACGTGCTCGAGTGGAAGGAATTTCGCCGTAGCGAAACTGCGGCAATGGCCGCCGAGGCGGGTGTACCGGATGCCGACCTCGAGCAGGTGGTCGACTACATCGGCAACGAGATTCGCAGCCTCCATGAAGGCAATGCTATCCGCTACCGGCTGAGTGCCGACGACCTTGCCGCCATCAGAAGCGGCGACGATCACGACGCGACTGAACGGCCGAGCCACTGATGCATCGGCGAGTTTGGTATGCCCCGTTCGGGGCCTCCGATCCCCTGCGACGATCTGAGCACGGGTGAGTACGGCACCTTCGCTTTAGTTGATACGATAACCGTCATGACGACGCGCCGGGTCAAACTCGTCCATACCTCGGATGTCCATCTCGATGGCCGGGTCCGCAGCGATGCGGTGGACGGCTTCCGCAATGCGGCCGAGCGTGCCTTCTCCCGTGTAATCGATGTCGTGCTGGCCGAAGAGGCCGATCTGTTCCTGATCGTGGGAGACCTCTTCGATCACGGTCGCGTGTCCGATGAGGACTTCCACTTCGTGCGCGAACAGCTCGGGCGCCTCGCGTGTCCCGTCATCCTGCTGCCGGGCAACCACGACGTCCACGACGAGACGTCCGTCTGGCGCCGTATCGAGTTCGACGATGCCGGTAGCCACAACGGTGGCCATGTCCACCTGTTGCTGGAGACGGACGGGGACTGCCTCGAGTTCGAAGACATGGGCGTGCGCGTCTGGGGCAGGGCGATGCAGGAGCATGCGCCGGAGAACGTGCCGCTCGAGGGCGTGCCGCCGCGCCATGGCGACTTGTGGAACGTCGGCCTGGCCCATGGCCAGGTGGTGGAAGAACGGATGGGCTGGGCGTCCTCGCAGATCACGCACGACGAGATCAGGGACTCCGGTTTCGACTATCTCGCCCTGGGCCATATCCATGTCTGGGGCGAGGTCAGCCAGGGGACGACGAAGGCGTACTATCCAGGCTCTCCTGTCGCCGCGTTCGCCAGCCGGGACGGTGGCCACGTCGCTATCGCGACATTGTGTCCGGAACGCGGCGTCAGGGTCGAGCGTTGCCAGGTGGACGAGGCCGAAGCCGCCAGCGAAGGAGCGTCGGGCGACTGGATGATGCCGTGAAGGGCGATAGCACGATCCACGAACTGGCGGCACTCGCCCGGGAGAAGACACGTTTTCTTGGCGACAACCCGGGAGGTTTCTGGGTCGCGTCGATGATGGCGGGCGCCTACGTGGGGATGGGCATCCTGCTGATTTTCTCGGTGGGACAGACCGCCGACCCGTCGTGGCGCGCGCTGGTAATGGGCACGAGCTTCGGGATTGCCCTGACGCTGGTGATCTTTGCGGGTTCGGAACTTTTCACCGGCCATGCGATGCACATGACCATCGGCCGGCTGACGGGCACGATTCGCACCCTCGACCTGCTGCGTGCCTGGGGAACGACCTGGGCGGGCAACCTGCTCGGGTCCGGACTGCTCGGCGCGCTGTTCGTGGTGGGTGGCGGTGGCCTCGTGCTGCAGGCGGGCGGCCAGGACCTGATCCATGCCGTCGCGGAGAAAAAAATGACCGCCCCGGCGTTGGAGCTGTTCGCCCGCGCCATCCTGTGCAACTGGCTGGTCTGCCTCGCGATCTGGGGCTCGGCGAGGACCGACAACGACGCCGCCAAGTGCATCATCATCTTCTGGTGCCTGTTCGCCTTCATTGCCGCGGGGTTCGAGCACTCCGTCGCCAACATGACTGTATTCGCCGTCGCGCTGTTCTCGGCGCACCCGGAGGGCGTCTCGGCGGGCGGCGCGATCCACAACCTGGTCTGGGTCACGTTGGGCAACGCCGTGGCGGGGGCGGTGCTGATGGGCCTCGGCTACTGGCTCGTGGCCGGGCGACCGCGAATTGTGGAGCCTTCAGCCGGGGAAGCTGCCCCGACCGCTGACGCGTAAGGAAATGCCGGTGTCCCTCCATCGGCTGATGCGTACTCGCATGGAACAGACGCATCCGGGGAGCGCCAGCGACCCGGGGCGATTGTTCCATGGGCGGCGAGCGGGGCCGGGCCACAGGCGGAGCCGCAGGCGACGGCTGTGGGGCACTTCCATGAAAAGCGGCGGACGACATTCCCGGAACCGAGAAAGTGACCCGGTAAACGCAGACAACAGCCCGACGATTACGAGTTGACGTTGCCCGTGCGATGCGACAGGAGTAACGTCGCAGGAATCGGATTGCCGTAAGGGGAGGGCAGTCGAATGATTCAAGAGTCGATCATGCTGGTCACCGTCGTGCTGATGGCGGTGGTCACAGGCGTCTTTGTCTTTATTGCGGTAAACGCCGGCAAGGAAAGCGTCGACTATGGCCCGGTGCAGGCCAAGGCATTTGGCATCCGCACCGCGCTGTTCTGGGTAGTCATAGTGGCCGGAGTGCTCATTACGGTCATCACCACCCTCGACCTGCCGTACGCGGCCACCCGCGGCGACGTCGCCGAGGGCGCGGTCAAGGTCCAGGTCGAAGGCCGCCAATGGCTCTGGAACCTGAGCCAGGACTCCGTGGCGGCCGATGAGACGGTGCTGTTCGAGGTGACCGCCGGCGACGTCAATCATGGCCTCGGCGTCTACGGCCCGAACATGCGATTGCTGGGGCAGACCCAGGCGATGCCGGGATACGTCAACTCGCTGCAGCTCACGTTGCGCGAGCCGGGCACGTACAAGCTGCTTTGCCTCGAATACTGCGGCACCGCGCATCACGCGATGATGAGCAATTTCGAGGTTACGGCGCATCCCGAGCACGCTGCCGCCGCCAACACGCAGGGGAGGGACGGCGCATGAGCGAAGCAACACTTTCACCCCTGCCGGCGTCCGCCCGCGCGGGCGTGCTGACCTACCTGGCGATTTCCGCCCTGGTATTCGTCCTCATGATGGCGCTTGGCCTGCTCATGCGGATCGGCCAGGCGGACTGGCTCTGGATGCCGCCTGACATCTTCTACCAGGTCATGACGGCCCACGGGGCCGGGATGGTCGGCATTTCGGGCCTCGCCGGGAGCGCCGTCATGTGGTACTTCCTGCGGCGCTACGTCGACCTGACGGTCGGCATCCTGTGGACGAACCTCGCGCTGTTCCTGCTGGGCGTGGTGCTGATCCTCGGAGGCATATTCCTCGGCGGGTTCGGCGGCGCCTGGACCTTCCTGTTCCCGCTGCCGTCGCATGGAATGGGCGCCTGGGGCAACGCCGGCGCGGCGTGTTACCTGCTCGGCCTGATGTCCATCGGGGTCGGGTTCCTGCTGCTCTATCTCGACGTGGCGCGGGCGATCATCGGCAAGTACGGATCGCTGGCGAATGGACTTGGCTGGCCGCATCTCTTCGGCCGCGGAGAGGGCGAGCCGGCCCCGCCCACGGTGGTGGCATCCACTATGGTGCTGATCATCAACACCGCCGGCATCACGGCGGGCGCGGTGGTCCTGGTCCTGATCCTGGTCAACCTGTTCGTGCCGACGTTCGCCGTCGACGCGCTGCTGACCAAGAACCTGACCTACTTCTTCGGGCACGTGTTCATCAACGCGACGATCTACCAGGCGGTGATCGCGGTGTACGAGATCCTGCCGACGTACACGAAGCGGGCGTGGCCCTCGAGCCGGGTGTTCCTGGCCGCGTGGACCGCATCGACAATCATGGTGATGTCGGTCTATCCGCACCACCTGTTGATGGACTTCGTCATGCCGACCTGGGCGTTGATTCTCGGCCAGGTGATCTCGTACATGAGCGGGATTCCGATCCTGATCGTGACCGCCTACAACGCGCTGACGAACATCTACCGTTCGGGAATGCGGTGGGACATCGTTTCCGGACTGCTGTTCCTGTCCATCTTCGGCTGGGGCGTGGGGATCATCCCGGCGATCATCGATGCGACCATCGCGGTCAACAACGTCATGCACAACACGATGTGGGTGCCGGGCCACGTGCACACCTACCTCATCGTGGGGCTGGTGGCCATGCTGTTCGGCTTCATGTACCACGTCGCGGGCCAGAACGGCACGACGAAGATGATCGACAAGGTGGCTTTCTGGGTGTACGCGGCGGCGGGCATGGCGTTCTCGTTCATGTTCCTCCTTAGCGGCTACGTGTCCATTCCCCGGCGCTTTGCCGAGCACCTGCCCGAGTGGGTGGAGTACAGCGCGACCTCGTCGATCTTCGCGGTACTCGTCGTGCTTGCGGCGGCCGTGTTTGCCGTGCGGTTCCTGACCAGCCTGAAGTCCGCCCGGATGGCATGAACCGGTGGCTGTCGGCGGCGGCTACCGTCGCCGTCCTGCTCGGAGGGTTCCTGACCCTCTGGGCCGGGACGGATGGCGGCGCCGCCTGGACGGCCGAGAGCGCGCGGCGGCTCGACATCGCGGAGCGGCCACGCGACCTGCCGGATGCGGGGTTGCGCGATGTCGAGGGTCGATCCATCGATCTTGCGGGCCTTGAGCGCCCCATCGCCGTCGTCGATTTCATCTACACCCGTTGTCCAACGGCGTGCGTGGACCTGGGCTCGACCTTTCGCGACCTGCAAGGCGAACTGGTTGCCCGCGGCTGGGAAGATCGGGTCGAACTGCTCAGCCTGACATTCGATCACGCGCACGACCGGTCTGCCGAGCTTGCGGGGTACCTTGCGCGTTTCGGAGCCGCCCCGAATCTCTGGAACGCGGCGCGTTTCGAGCGCGAAGACGACCTGAACACCGTGTTGCGCGACCTGGGCGTCATCGTCATCCCGGAACCGAACGTCGGATTCGTGCACAACACGGCCATCTATCTCGTGGACCAGGGCCGGGTGGTCGGGATATACGACTTCGATGATCGGCCCGGACTGCTGCGGGCCATCGAATGGCGGTTGAACACCGGTTAGCGCCGACCGCCGCGTTCGGGCTGGCCGGGACACTGCTCTCCCTGGCCACGTGGGTTGCGATCGCATTCACGCCGTTCGGGACCTGGCTGGAATCACGCCTTGTGACTCACGTGCTGGTCGAGATTCCCGTGCTGGTGGCGGTCGGGTTCGTTCTCGGGCGATGCATCGAGCCGCGGCTGCGCAATGCGCTGGAACCGCTAAACGGGGGCGGCATCCCGGGCATCCTCCTGGTCACCTTCGCGCTGGCGTTCTGGATGATCCCGCGCTGGCTCGACGCGTCGCTGCAGGCGCCCGAGGTCGCTGCGGCCAAGTGCATTTCGCTCGTGATCCTTGCGGGCATGCCGCTGGCATGGAGCTGGGACCGTTTGCATCCCATTGCAAGGGGCCTCGTGAAGATAGAGTTCCTGGCAATGTGCTTTCGTCTCGGCTGGCTCTATCTCATTTCGCCGGACCGTCTGTGCAATAGTTACCTGATCGACGATCAGGTACTGTTGGGTCAGGGCTTGCTGGTGGTCGGGATCGCGCTGTCCATCACCTGGCTGTACCCGGTTTTCTTCGGTGCGTGGTCGGCGCCGTCGCCGCGCGGGCAAGGTGAAGCAACATGAACATGTCGCCGCGAATGAAGAGCATCGGTTTCTTCGCCATCGTTCTCGCCGTCGTCGCGGGATCGTTCGCGTTGGCCGTCAGGTACTCGGAAGCCAGGGATCAACGCGTGGCGTTCTCGCTTGTCGACCAGCATGGGGATACCGTCACGCAGAAGGACCTCGGGGGTCGCTACCTGCTGGTTTTCTTCGGGTTCACGAATTGCCACGGCATCTGTCCGACCTACATGAGCGACCTGACCCGCGTGATGGCGGACCTCGATGGCACGGGGCACTCGCGCCGGGTCACGCCGGTCTTCATCTCGGTCGATCCGGAACGGGATGATCCCGCCGCAGTCAACGCCTACGTGGCGCGCTTCGACGTGCGCTTCGTCGGCCTGACAGGGTCGCGGGCAGCCCTGGAACAGACGGCGAAGTCGTTCAGGACCTACCTTCAGGACGCCGCGCCGCGGATCGCGAAGGACTACCAGGTGTCGCACTCGTCGACGGTCTACGTCGTCGATCCGTACGGTCGCATCGTCGACTTCATGTCCTTCGCCGAAGGCGTCGAAGTCGTGGCGGAACGTGTGAGGGAGCTGGTGTAGTCCGGTCGGGTCCGACCCCGCGCCTACCATGGCTTCAACTCCTGGATCAGGTGTGTTGACGCGACTGCTCGTATGTTCTGGGCCATGTCGAAAGAATGCTGTCCGGCATGAATGACGAATAAACGCTGGAGGTTCAAGTCGGCCAGAACGGTTCGCATTGATCGCGTGACGGTTGGAGCCGATGTACGCTTGATCTCGAATCCCCAGCGCCTCCGGCCCCGAACAACAAGCAGGTCGAGTTCGGCGCCCGTGTGGGTCGCCCAGAAAAAGCACTCGTGCGATCGGACGGCAAGCAGCCGGGTAACGTGCGAAATCACGAATCCTTCCCAGGACGCACCGAGTTTTGGATGCGCTTCAAGGTCAGCCTTGTGGATGATTCCAAGCAGTGCATGCAAAAGGCCCGAATCGGCGAGGTAGACCTTGGGAGCCTTGACCTGACGTTTCTTCAGATTCTCGTGCCATGGTTGCAGTTGCCGGACGACAAACGCCGACGTAAGGATGTCAAGGTAGCGGCGAATGGTCGTATGGTTGACGCCGAAGTTCCGGGCAAACTCCGAGGCGTTCCAGACATTGCCGTGATAGTGGGACACCATCGTCCAGAACCGTCGGATCGTGGAAGCGCTTGCGCGAATGCCGAGTTGCGGCAGATCTCGTTCGAGAAACGTACTTATGAAGTCTTCGCGCCAAGCGTGACTTCTCGTGTTGGACGCGGCGAGGAACGAGCGGGGAAAGCCGCCACGAAGCCAGAGTTTCGAGTGGTTCCCGATCTCCACTTCCTGTAGAGAGAATCCGTCGAGCGCGTGCAATGCGAGGCGTCCCGCCAGCGTCTCGTTCCCTTGCTGGAGCAATTCCGGTGAGGCACTTCCCAGCACCAGGAACCTGGCACGGATTGGTCTGCGGTCCGCCAGCACGCGGAGAAGCGGAAACAGGTTGGGCATCCGTTGAATCTCGTCCAGTATGACGAGTCCCCTGAGCGGTTCCAGAGCCAATTCCGGATCGGCCAGCCGGACGATGTCGCGTTGGCTCTCCAGGTCGAAGGCGTGACAAGGCTGTTTCCACTCTCTTTGGAGGTCTCCCGCCAGCGTCGTCTTGCCGACCTGCCTGGCACCGAGAATTGCGACAACCGGATTGTCGCGCAGAAGCGTTCGCAATCGCGCGAGCTGTTGTGGACGCCGTATCACGCCCTACATCGTACCCTGAAATATGATGGGTAGTAACTCAGATTTCAGGGTTACGGATCTCCGCGCGCGCCGGATGCGCGACTGTTCAGGATGCCCGTGTCGCGAGTAGGTGCCAAGCGATGGATTGGTCAAGTTGTCAGTTTCTCTGATACCGCCTTCGTGCCGCACACACTGCAGTTCGGGTTCTTGGGTAACGTGAACTTGCGCCATTCCATGCGCTTGGCGTCGAGATAGAGCACGTGGCCGACGAGCGTGTCGCCAACCCCGGCGATCAGTTTCACGGCTTCCATGGCCTGCACGGTGCCGACGATGCCGACCAGGGGGGCGATGACGCCGTTCTCCGCGCAGTTCAGTTCTTCGCCTTCTCCTTCGGGATAGAGGCACTGGTAGCAGGGCGAGTCCGAGTCCCGCTTGTCGAACACCGCCACCTGTCCTTCCATGCGAATCGCTGCGCCGGAGACGAGTGGTGTCCCGGTCTCGACGCACATCGCATTGATCGCGATACGGCTCGCCATGTTGTCAGTGGCGTCGAGCACGACATCCGCGTCCCTTACCGCCGTCGCCAGGGTTTCGCCTTCAAGCCTGCTGCACAACGGGGCGACGCTCACGGTGGAATTGATTCTGGCGATCGCCGAGGCGGCGGACGTGGCCTTCGCCTGACCGACCGTCGCTTCGCCGTGCGCGATCTGGCGCTGCAGGTTCGACAGGTCGACGGCGTCGTCGTCAGCGAGGGTCAGGTGACCGACGCCGGCGGCGGCGAGGTACATCGCGGCAGGTGAGCCGAGCCCGCCGACACCGGCGATCAGCACGCGGGCTGACAACAGGCTCTCCTGGCCGCCGATGTCGAACTCCGGCAGCATGATCTGGCGGCTGTAGCGCAGAAGCTGGTCGTCGTTCACGCCCGTTGCCCCAGCGTGACGCGCGGGAGTGAGGCCAGGTCGCGGCGCGTTTCGCCACGCAGGAAATTTGCGTCCCGGAACATCTCGTGCAGGTGATCCGCCTGGTCGTAGCCGTGTTCCACCAGGAGGAATCCTCCCTGGGCGAGGTGGTTCGGGGCTTGGCGAACGATGTGACGCAAATGCGACAGGCCGTCGGGTCCGCCGATCAGCGCCCGGTGAGGTTCGAATCGCAGGTCGCCCCGACGGAGGTGGGGATCGTCCTCGGCTACGTAGGGGGGATTGGCGAGGATCAAATCGTAGGGTCCTTCCACCGCCGCAAACCAGTCGGACTCGTAGAACGTGGCCTTGATGCCGAGACGTTCGGCATTGCGGCAGGCGAGGGCGACGCAGGCGGGATCGCAGTCGACCCCTTCGACGTTCGCCGTGGGGCGACTGGCCGCAATTGCCAACGCCACGGCGCCAGAACCGGTTCCGAGATCCAGTACGCGCGCGCAGGGCTGTGGGGATATGCGTGCCAGGGCGGCCTCGACCAGGCATTCGGTTTCCGGACGCGGAATCAGCGCGCACTGGTCCACGGCCAGCGTGAGGTTCCAGAATCCGCGCTCGCCGATGATGTAGGCCACGGGCTCGCCGCGCCGGCGCCGCTCGATGCAGTTCGCGTGCCGGCTCGCCAACCGGGCGGAAACGCGGCGTTCGGGGAATGCGTACAGGTCACTCGATTGCTCTTGCAACGCGTGTGCCGTCAACAGTTCCGCTTCGGCCCTCGGCAGTGCGGCTCGAGCTGTTGCGAAGCAGGCGCCCAGCGTGCTCACTCGCCATCACCCATGCCGGCGAGCAGGTCCGCCTGGTGTTCTTCCGTCAGGCGGCCGATGAACGTGTCGAGGCTGCCGTTCAACACTTCGTCGAGCTTGTAGAGCACCATTCCGATACGGTGATCCGTCACCCTGCGTTCGGAGAAGTTGTAGGTCCGGATGCGCTCCGAGCGGTCGCCCGAGCCGACCAGGTTGCGGCGCGTTCGATCTCGTTCGTCGCGTTGTTCGGCGCGCGCCTGGTCCAGCAGCTTCGCGTTCAGCAGCGACATCGCCCGCATGCGGTTCTGGTGCTGCGACCGCTCGTCCTGGCATTCCACCACGATGCCTGACGGCAGGTGCGTCAGGCGCACCGCGGAATCCGTCTTGTTGACATGCTGTCCGCCGGCGCCGGACGCGCGGTACGTGTCCACGCGCACGTCCTTGGCATCGATATGCACTGCATCGATCTCCTTCTGTTCGGGGAGAACTGCGACGGTGCACGCCGAGGTATGGATGCGTCCCTGGGATTCGGTCTCGGGCACCCGCTGTACCCGGTGCGCGCCGGACTCGAACTTCAGGCGTTCGAAAACGTCCTTGCCGGCAATGCGGGCGACGACCTCCTTGTAGCCGCCGTGTTCCCCGGGACGCTCCGAGAGCTTCTGCAGTTGCCAGCCGCGCTCTTCGGCGTAGCGGCCGTACATGCGGAACAGGTCGCCCGCGAAAAGCGCGGCTTCGTCGCCGCCGGTTCCGGCGCGGATTTCCAGGAATACGTCGAGGGCGTCGTCCGGGTCCTTTGGCAGCAGCAGTCGCTTCAGCTCGCCCATGGCCTGCTCCGCCTCGGCCTGGTGTGCCTCGGCCTCCTCCTGGGCGAGTTCCCGCAGTTCCGGATCGTCGTCGTCGAGCAGTGCCTCGGATTCCTCCAACTCCGATGTTGCCTGCTTCAGTGCGCTGTAGGCGGCCAGCACCGGTTCGAGTTCCGCGAACTCCTTCATCAACGCGGTATAACGGTTGCGGTCGCCGACAACCTCGGGGTCCGAGAGCAGCGACGAGATTTCCTCGTGCCGGTCGATCAAGCGGTCCAGCTTGGCGGCCAGGGTCGGGGGAAGCACTTCAGTCCAACCCGTAGCGTGAGCGCAGGTAGTTCAGAATGTCGGTTCGGCCGTCGGCGCTGGCGTCCCGCAGCGCGGCGATGGGTCCGTGCAGGAGCTTGTTGGTAAGGTCGCGTGCCAGCCGCTCAATCACCTCTTCCGGAACCTGGTCGGTACCGAGACGCCGCAGTGCGCGGGCGAGTTCCTCGTCGCGGGCATCGTCGGCCCGTTTGCGAAACTGCCCAAGCAGTGCCTGGTTTTCCCGGACGCGCCGTTGTCGCGTGTAGCGCTCGACGCCTTCCGCAACCATCCCTTCCGCTTGAAGCGCCGCCTCGCCCCGTATGGCCACGTTGTCTTCGACCACTTCCGTGAGGTCGTCGATCGAGTACAGGAACACGTCATCGAGATCGCCGGCAGCGGGTTCTATGTCCCTTGGCACGGCGATGTCCACCAGGAACATTGGCTTGTGGCGTCGCTCCCGGATTGCGTGTTCGACCATTTGTCTCGTGATGACGTGGTTCGCGCTGCCGGTGGAACTGATGACGATGTCGTATTGCGGCAGGTTGGCCGCGAGTTCATCCAATTCGATCGCGCCGCCGGTGCCGTTCGCGCGGGCCAGGGCGTCGGCGGCCTCGAAGGTCCGATTGGCGATGCCGATGTGGTGTATCCCGGCCTGGCACAGGTGACGCGCCACCAGGTCGATCATCTCTCCCGCACCAACGAGCAGGGCATCGATCCCCGACAGGTCCGCAAAGATATGTTGCGCCATGGTCACGGCTGCGTAGGCGATGGAGACCGGGTTCTTTCCGATGTCCGTCTCGGCACGGACCCGCTTCGCGATATTCAGGGCATACCGGGAGAGCAGGTCGAGTTCCGGGCCCATGGCATCGGATTGCCGCGCCGCGTCGAATGCCGACTTGACCTGGCCCAGGATCTGCGGCTCGCCCAGCACCTGGGACTCGAGCCCGGCAGCGACCCGCATGGCGTGCGCGGCGGCATCGGCGTTCCACAACGCGTAGGCGGCGTGCGCCAGCTCGCCGACCGGTACGTTGCGGTCCCGCGCGAGCCAGTTCGCGACCGGATCGTGATCCGGCGAGTCCAGGGCGCAGTAAATTTCGGTACGATTGCAGGTCGACAGGATCGCGGCTTCGGACAGCGATGGAACTTCGCCAAGCCGGGAGAGCGCGCGCGGCAATTCCTGGTGTGCGAATGCCATGCGCTCCCGCATGTCGATGGGCGCGGTTCGGAAACTAACACCGTAAGCCAGAAGGGCCATTTGCGCCAACGCGATGGAAAACCGCAATGGTACCAGATGAGGGTGATTGTCCCGCCTTGCGAAACCGGCGAAGGACGGGCGCTAAACTACTACTGGTCAACGTATTTTTTCTCGTTGTGCCGTTCGCGATCGGTGCCTGCGCGACGCTCGTGCCAACGGATCGCGAGCCGGATTTCAGCGTTGGGGGGCGCATCGGTGCGGTGGCTGGCACGGCCGGTGCGAGCGGGGACTTCCTTTGGCGGCAGTACCCATCGGGATTCGATGTGCAGTTCTGGGGGCCGCTGGGCCAGGGCCGGACGCACGTCGTGGTGGAGGGCGACACGCTTTCGGTTCTGACGGCGCGAGGTGAGCGTGTAGTCGACTCGAAGGCAAGGGAATGGATTCGCCGCGAACTCTACCTGGATCTGCCGGTTCGCGCGCTGGGAAGCTGGATCAACGGACGCCCGGCGCCCGAATGGCTGGCTGGCGACCTCGACGGAGACGCGTTCAGTCAACTCGGCTGGCGAATCGAAATTGCGGCGTGGGACGAGTGGAACGGCAGGCGCCAGCCGAGGAAACTCGTCGTTTCCCGTGACGAATACCGCGTCACGATCATCTGTCGAGAGTGGACCTTCGGCGCCCGGTGAGCACCGTTTCGCCCCGGCGCCTGCGTAGTCTGGCGCTTCAGCACCAGGGACTTGCCGGAAGGCGCAAGCTCGGATCCGGAATGGCCGGTGTCGAGAAGGCGCTCTGCCAGATCGGCCACGTGCAGATCGACACCATTTCGGTAGTTGCCCGGGCGCACCATCACATCCTCTACAACCGGGTTGGCAGGTACGACGAATCGCTGCTGAACCGGCTCGTCAAGGCGCGTCGCGCCTTCGAGTACTGGTCCCATGCGGCTTGCTACCTGCCGATGCGGGACTACCGCTTCGCCCTGCCCATGATGCGGGGCGTCGCAAACGGCGAGTGGGGCTGGTGGCATTACAACAGGGACCAGCGGCTGCGCGCTTCGGTGCTTGACCGGATTCGCGACGAGGGTCCGCTCTTCGCCAGGGACTTCGAGGATCCGCGCCCGAGCCGCGCGGGATGGTGGGATCGGAAACCTGCCAAGCGGGCGCTTGAGCAGTTGTTCATGGAGGGCGAACTGGTCAGCATCGAACGGCGGGGGTTTCAGAAACGCTACGAGCTTGCGGAGCGATTCCTCCCGCCCGGCGTCGACACGCGGGAGCCGAGCGTCGAGGAGCACGCCGACCACCTCATCGACATCACCATGCGCGCCCACGGCTTCGCGACACTCAGGACCATCCACTACCTGCGCCGCGACCCTGCCTTGCGCGCAATGGTGCGGGAGCGAGCTTCGGAACAGGTCCGCGCGGGGGCGCTCGACATGCGTAGAACCGTTACCGGCGAATCCGTCTATGCGCGGCCTGATGCATTTGATCGGCCACCGAAGAGGCTCGCGACCGTCGTACGCATGCTGTCACCCTTCGACAACGTAGTCATCCAACGCCAGCGCGCTGCCCAGGTGTTCGGGTTCGACTACACCATCGAGTGCTACGTCCCTGCGGCGAAAAGGCGTTACGGCTACTTCGCGCTGCCAGTGCTCTACAGGGACCGTCTTGTCGGCCGCATGGACTGCAAGGCGCATCGTTCGAGCGGCCATTTCGAGATCAAGGCGCTGTTCCTCGAGGACGGCTTCCCGGACGGGTCCCCGGACGAGTTCCTGCCTGCATTGCGGAATGCGGTCATCGATTTCGCGGCGTTCAATGGTTGCACGGAAGTCTCGGTCGGTGAGGTATGGCCGCCTGCCTGGCTACGACTGGCGAGAGCCCTGTTCGGGTAGGAGTCAGTCCGTGAACGGAAGCGGCGCGCCCCCCGGAGAAGACAATCTGGCCGTGAACAGCCCGGTCAGTTGTCGAGCATGCGTTCCCTGCGTCCAGCTCGCATGAAGGCGAGGGCGACAATCGCCGTTACGAGCAGCGCGAAACCGATGCGGTTCTGCACGGTCCAGGCCAGGATATCGGCGGGATCCGCTCCGCCGCCACCGTTGCCGACCAATTGGATGGCGTGCGGATTCCAGAAGGGAGAGACGCGCACCTGGTTCTGGCCGAAACCGGTAATGACACCGTTCAGGGCCAGCACCAGGACGGTGGGCATGGCGCCCGCGGTTTCGCTGCGAAACAGCGTTGCCATGCCCATGGCCAACACCAGGTAGAAGAGCGCAGCCTGCAACGCGCCGTATAGCGCATCGAGCGGGAAAGGGGTGAAGAAGACCCACGTCGCGACCGCCAGGGGTACTTCCGCCGCCACGAGGAGGAGCACGGCGGCGGCGAGCTTTGTCCACCAGACGCGCTCACAGCCGCCGGGAACCGTGTACGCGATCTCCAGGCTCCGGCCGTCGATCTCGCCGGCGATGACGCGCAACCCAAGGAATATGGCGAGGAACGTCAGCGGGAGGCCGATCAGGGTACCCTGGGCCGATGCCGGCACGAAAGGGTCCTGGATACCGATCCACGCGCAGGCGGGAAGCCACGCGAGCGGCACGATCGGCAACAGCCAGTACCGGTGGCCGGTGATCGCCATGCACGCGAGTTGGAACGCTTCCAGCTGCCCGAGCGCGCGCTTCATGCGGCGTCTCCGGTACCCCGCAACAGCCAGAGATAACCGTCCTCCAGCCTCGATTCCAGTGTCCTCGCGTCGGGATCGGGCGCCCTTTCCGCCAGCACTCTCCGCACGATTCGACCGTCTGCCAGCGGCGTTTCTTCCGCCAGGATCGTGCCCGGCGGCAGTTCCGCGGTTTCCAGCGCGGACGCGTGGGTTTCCCACACCTTGCCGCGGGCGGCGTCGGCCAGCGCGCCGGGCGCGCCGTCGAACAGCAGCCGGCCCCTTGCAAGCACCAGCACGCGTTCGCAAGCGACCGCGACATCTTCCACCACGTGGGTCGAGAAAAGCACGATCCGGTCGCGCGCCAGGTTCGCCAGCAGGTTGCGGAATCGGATGCGCTCTCTCGGATCGAGACCGACGGTTGGCTCGTCGACAACGATGATCGGCGGCAGCCGCAGCAGCGTGCGCGCCACGGAAACGCGCTGCCGCATGCCTCCCGACAGGGAACCGATCCGGTCGTCGGCACGGTCTGCGAGGCCTACTTCGCCCAGCAGGTACTCGACTCGCTCATGGCGCATCGAAGGCGGCAGGTCGTACAACGCCGCGTAGTAACGCAGGTACTCCCTTGCCGACAACCCGCGAGGAAGTCCGGCGTCCTGGGGGAGGTAGCCGACCCATCGCGCGAGTACGCGCTGGACCCAGGGGAGAGGCACTCCGCCAAGCATGATGATGCCGCGGGTGGGGTCGAGGATCCCGGTCAGGAGCCGCAGGAGCGTGGTCTTCCCGGCGCCATTGGGTCCGAGAACGCCGACCATTCCGCGCTCGATCCTGAAATCCGCGCCGACCAGGGCTTCGACCGGCTCCGCCGGGAGGTCGAGTCCGCCTATGCGGCGCGCCCAGCGGCGCATGAGTGTGCGCGGATATCGCAGGAACCTGCCACCCGCGCGTTCGGCCAGTTCTCCCCTGGACTGGGCGGCGGCGCTGCGGCGGACGAGTTGCCAGGCTCCGAGCATCAACACGCCCACCGCGGGCCAGAAGAAGTTCGCGGCACTGACGCTTCCGCCGAACTGCGGCAGCAGCGTGACGCACGCGAAAGTGCCCAGCACCAGCCACGGCACCCCTGCGGCGACGACGTTCTCCACTCCGCCCGGCTCGACCGCGCCGACGGCGTTCAGACGCCCGCGGCTACGCCGAACCTGGCGAAGAAGACCAACGAAGCATGCCGCTGCCAGCAAGCAGAAGACCAGGCGCCAGCCGTTGCTCTCGGCGTAGACGGCAAGGGCCGTGGGGGCGGCCGCAATCAGAAGGGCTGGCAACAGCCTATCCCGCGCTTCCTTCTTGCTCAGGGTTTTCGCCTGGCTCAGGGCCCTCGGGTCGAAGGGGGCTTCGGCCAGGGCCCTCGCAGCGAAGACCCTCGGTGCCGCGAGCGCCCGCCGCAGCGGTCCCGGAAGCGCGTACACCTTCCTCAGGTTGCGCGCTTCCAGTACCGGAGGGCCGGCCCGGGTGTCGGGTTCATGGGTCTGGTCCCTGCGGAACAGGAGGACCGTCAGCGCGAGCACCGAACCACCCACCAGGATCGACACCACCACCTGCCAGAACAGCGAGGTGACGAGGCCGGATTGCGTGAGCCACAGCACGATCCCCGCAGTCGCAGCGAGCCACCCTACGACCAGCCAAGGACCGACGCGGCCAAACAGCCGGTCTAGGCGGTGCAGCAGGATGAAGCCCACGGGGATGATCAGCAGGGTAAGCAGGGCGGACGTTACGAGGCCGCCGATGACGATGGTTGCGAACGGCGGCCAGATTTCGTTTTCCCTGCCCGTCGATATCGCGAGCGGCCAAAGGGCCGCGATGGTGGTGGCCGTGGTCATGAGCACGGGGCGCGTCCGTTCTCGCACGGAGGCGAACGCGGCGGCGCCGGCAGTCCAGCCGGCGCCGAGCACCTTCTGCTGCATCCTGTCCACCAGCAGTATCGCGGGGTTCACCGTCAGGCCGAACAATGCAACCGCACCGAGGGCGGCCATCGGGTCGAGGGACATGCCGGTGACCACCAGGGCCCAGCTTGCGCCGATGACCGTCAGCGGTACCGCCAGCAGTACGAGTACAGGCAACGTAAGCGATTCGAAGGTGAGGGCGAGCACGAGGAACAGGAGCAGCACTACCGGGACCAGGACACGCTGAAGCCAACTGGTCTGTTCATCGTCCGACGGCACTTCCACCGTATAGCCGCGCGGTCTCGAGACAGCCCGCACGTTCTCGGCCACCTGCTCTTCGATCGCCTCCCGTCCGGAACCGCTCTCGGGGACGTTATCGGCCAGGCGAAAATAGACGCGCGTTTCGCGGCGACCGTTCCTGTGCTCGATGATGGGCGGGGCTGGCATTTGCCTGATGTCGGCGAGGGCCATGACGGGAACCGCACCGGCCGCCGTCTCCAGCCGCAGGCTTCGAAGCTCTCGACCCGCCCGGTCCGAGCGCGCATCGGCGCGCTCCATCACGACCGGTAGTTCCCTGCCGCTCGGCAGGGAGAATCCGGTCACATTCCTGCGTCCTTCCCTGCCGATGAGCCCAAGATTCGGCAGCACGTCGCCGATCGTGATGCCGTACGCCTCGAACGCCTCTCTGCGCGGCTGTATCCAGATCTCTTCCAGTCCCGGCCGCTCCGCGAACCAGGACGTTTCGACGTATGGGTTCGCCTCCAGCCGATCCATGACGTCTCTTGCCAGTCGGGCAATCTTGCCGTGTTCGGGTCCTGACAGTACGACCTCACTGGCTACGCTGCCGAATCCGGCCTTCTCCGCTGCGCCGCCGCCGCCGCGCATGTCCTCCTCGCCGGGCCTCAGCAGGTCCAGTCCTGAGACCTTTTTTGCCGCCTCCCGTGCAGCCTTGCGCACCTCGGCCACATCAAGGTTCGGGGGCCGTTGCGCCGCGTCCACCAGTTCCACCGTGATCGAGCCGCCGCCTTCCTGAACGACCGTTTCGATGGTATCGACCCCGTCGAGAGCGCCCAGGGCCGACTCCAGCCTCGCGAGCGCGTCACTCGCTTTCCCGAGCGAAGCTCCCTGGTCGAAGCGGGCGATGATCTGGACGCTGTCGGCGCGCGTGGCCTCGGCCCCGGAACCGAAGGCGATCAGGGGTATGGCGACCATGATCGTGAGGACCAGCGCGAAAACGGTTCCGGTGAGCCAGGCGGGAGGTCGCCGCAGGGCGCTGGCAACCATGCCGCTGAACAGGATGCGGACAGGGTCCGGCGGGACCATCCCCCCTCGCGCGGCGCGAGTTGCCCGGCGCCGCGCGAGGCGACGCGCGGCAGCGGGCGCCGCGAGTCGGTGCGCGAGCATCGGCACCAGGGCGACCGCCACCAGCAGGGACGCGGCCAGCGGCACGAGGAAAGCCCGCACCGCTATCTCCAATTGCTTCTGCACGCTGGTCATGCCGGCTTCGACCTCGACGAGCACCAGCGGCAGGAAAACGATTGCGGTCGTCAGACTCGCTGCGGCGATGGCACGTACCGTGCGCCGGAGCCCCCGGCGCACGGCGGCATCCGGTGCCGCACCATGGTCGAGGGAGCGCTGCACCGATTCGAAAACGACCACGCTGTTGTCCACGAGCAGCCCTACGGCGAGCGCCAGGCCGAACAGTGTCAGCATGTTCACCGTATCGCCGAACAGGTACAGCGCGGCGAGCGCCGACAGCAGGCTGACCGGCACCGCAACGGCGACCACGGTCACGGCCTGCCATTGCCGCAGGAACAGGTAGAGAACCACCAGCGCGATGGCAAAACCGGACAGGCCGAGACGGGCGAGGCGCCCGATCTGATCCTCGACCTCTTGCGCAGCGTCGGTCCCGATCACCAGTTCAAGGCCCATCTCGCTCAGCTCTTCGTTCAGTTCCGAGGCACGGGTGCGAAGGTCGCGGCCGAGGCGGACCAGGTTTGCCCCCTGCTCCTGGTATATGGCGATGCCGACGGACGGCTTGCCGTTGACACGGAACAGCGAGCGTTCCACACCGATACCGAGATCGACTTCGCCCGCGTGGTGCAGCTGCGCGGGGCGGCCGGGAACGATCCTTGATTCGGCGAGGCTGTGGATTCCGGAGGGGCGCCCGTCGAGAACGACGTTGGTATTGCCGTTCGGAGTTTCGAGCTTGCCGAGGTAGCGCAAGTCTCCGACATTGCGCCGCACGGCGCCGATAACGTCGTCGATGGTCGCCCCAAGCGCTACGGCTCTCGCGGGATCGACGGTCAGGGTTACCTGGAGCGGCGCGCCTCCCCTGGCGATGGCTTCGGTCACGCCTGGCACGGCAGCGAATCGCGGCGCGATCAGCTCTTCCGCGACATCGAACAGCGCATGGCGGTCGACGTCGCCGCCGAGCACGTTGACCATCATGACGAACGTGCCCCAGGTCGAGGTGTCGGAGCCGCTGACGGAGAGCCATGTTCCTTCCGGCTGCTCACGCTCGATCGCGGCCGCGATGCGGCGCAATTCCAGTTCCCGGACCCTGATGTCGACGCCGCGTTCGAAAAGCACCTGGAAGTTGCCGCCGGCGCCGCGGATTGAACCGCTCGTCTCCAGCACCATCGGCAGCGCCGCCACCCGTCCCTCTAGGGGCAACAGGATTTCGCGCTCGACGGTTTCGGGCTCGCTGCCGGGCCGGGAGAAGTTGACCCACAGCCTGTCGCCCTCGACGTTGGGGAACAGCTCGATGGGAATGCGCTGCCAGGCCACCAGGCCGAGCAGCACCAGGCCCAGGAACACCATGGACACCGCGACGGGGCGGCGAACCGGCAGATCCAGCGGATTCACGAAGCGGGCCTCGTCAAGCGCATCCGGTCAATGAGCAGGTATACGCACGGCAACACCAGGAGGGATCCGATGGTCGACGCAAGGATGCCGCCGATGATGGTCAGTGCCATGGGTGCCCGCAGGGAGGCACCTTCGCCGCCAGCCAGCACGAGGGGCACAAGTGCGAGCGCGGTGGTCAGGGTGGTCATGGCAATGGGGCGCAGGCGGATGCCGGCGGCCGCCGCGAGGGCGTCAACGCGGTCCCGTCCGGCGTCCATCTGGCGACGGGCAGTGGCGATGAGGAGCACGGCGTCGTTCACGGCGATGCCCGCGAGGACGATGAGTCCAAGCATCGCCATGACGCCTATCGGCTGCCCGGTCCAGGCGAGCGCGCCCGCCACGCCTATCAGCGCCAACGGGATGGAGCTGAGCACGGTCACCGGGTGCACGAGCGATTCGAATGTTCCGGCGAGCACCATGAATACCAGCACCAGCGCCAGCACGCCCGCCAGCCGAAGTTCGGAGAAGGTGCGCGCGCGCTGCTCTTCCTCTCCCCGCAGGGCGCTCCGGGTCCCGGGGGGCAGGGGCAGGCCGTCGAGCGCGGTCTCGACGGCGGCGACGGCTGCAGGCTTCGGGACCCCTTCGGCGATCTGCGCGGTAACCTCGGCCGTACGCCGTTGATCGCGCCGAAATACTTCTCTCGCCCCCTCGACTTCGGCAAAGGTTGCGACCTGTCCCACGGCAGCCAGGCGGCCGTCCGGAGCGCGAAACAGAACGTCGCTCAAGTCCTCGCGACGCGGCGTTGGCAGGTGAATGCTCACCCGGCGCTCCTCGTCGCCGGTGGACAGAATCGTGGCGACGCGTCCGTCAAGGCTTGCCTCCATGACTCTCGAGATGGTCTGGAGATTGACACCGAGCGAATCGGCCATGGCGCGGTCCAGCGTGACGCGAAGCTCCGGCGGTCCGCCTTCAAATGAGGATCGGACGTCCCACAGTTCTGGCAGCGTTTCGAGCCGCTGCTTGATGTGGTCTGCGCCGCGGCGCAGGTCTTCCAGCGCGTTTCCGGAGACTTCCACAGTGATCGGCGGGCCGGCCGTGCCGAGCGCGTCGGTCAGTGCCGAGCGCCCGATCTCCCAGGTGATTTCCGTCATCGGGAGATCCGCGAGTTCGGGTTCGAGCCAGTTCGCCACCTCGCGTCCGGCGGGACCATCGATCTCCATCCGCGCCAGGATCCTGGCCGTGTTCTCTTCGGTCAGTTCGCTACGGATCAGGCGGTCGTCTTCGGGCAGCCGTCCGACTTCCGAAAGGGTCGCCGCCAGCGCATCGCCTCCGGCTTGCGCCAGCAGGTCTTCGACTCCCGCTACCGCGCGAGCGGTGGACTCGACCCGCTGCTCCGACGGTCCCACGAGCCGGACAGAGAACTGGCGCGGATCGCTGGGCGGCATCAGTTCGGTGCCGAGCCGCAGCAACGCGACCACCGCGGCTACGGCGGCGGCCGCGGCGACCAGCACAACGGTGGACGGGCGCTGGAGCAGTCTGGCGACCAGGGACTCGAGCGCGCTTCGGGCGCGACCCGGTCGTGTTGCGGCGGGAGGACTCGTCAGAAACCAGCGGCCCAACGCGGGTATCAGCATCAGCGCCACGCCGAGGGACGCAACGAGGGAGATCGTCACCGTGAACGCGATGCCGTCGATCAGGCGGGCAGCGAGGCCCTGGACGAACAGCACAGGCAGGAAGACAACGCAGGTCGTCAGCGTGCTCGCCGTGATCGCCCCGGCAACTTCTGCCGTGCCCCGGACGGCCGCCTCCCCGGGCGCATCTCCCGCAGTGAGCCGGCGATAGATGGATTCGACGACAACGATGGCATTGTCCACCAGCATTCCAGCGCCAAGGGCGAGACCGCCAAGGGTGATGATGTTGAGGCTGTAGGACTGGAAGCCCATGAAGAACAGCGCGGCGAACAGGGCGACCGGCACGGCAGCCGTGACGATGAGGACGGCGCCGCCGGACCGCAGGAACGCGGCGAGGACCGCGATGGCGAGGACGATGCCGAGGCCGGCGGCGTTCTTGAGATGATCCAGCGCATCGACCACAACGCTGGCATCGTCGGTGATCTCCCGGACGTCCACGCCCGGCAGGTCCTCGTCCAGGCCGACAAGGGCGGCGCGAACGGTGGTGGACACCGCAACCGTGTTGGCGCCGGCCTCCTTGTAGATGGAAAGGCCCACGCCTTCCGCGCCATCGACGCGGACCAGGTGGTCGATCTCCCTGTCGATGAGTTCCACGCTGGCGAGGTCCGATACGCGAACCGCCTGTTGCCGGCCCGAATCGTCCACGAGGTACCGCACCACGACATTGCTCACGTCTTCGACGCGGCGGAAACGCGACAGCGCCCGAAGCTGGAAGACACGGTCCTCTTCTTCCAGGGTCCCTGCCGATATGTCGATGTTCTCCTGGGCCAGGCGTTGTTCGAGCTGTCCCAGGGAGACGCCGAAAGCGTCAAGGCGATACCGGTCCACCCCGATGCGCACTTCCCGCTCCCTGCCGCCGACCACTCGCACTTCGGCGACGCCCTCCAGCCTTTCGAGGGCGGGAGCCACCTGGCGGCGGGCCAGGCGCCTGAGTTCGGCCAGGTCGGGTTTGCCGGACGGCGCGATAAGCCCCAGGGTGAGAATCGGTGCCTGTCGGGGATCGAATCGCCGTACCAGCACTTCGTCGACTTCCGGGTCGGCCTCGATCAGGCCCACGGCCTTCTGCACATCGATGAGACCCAGGTCGATATCGGCGTCCCAGTCGAAAATCACTGTCGCAACCAGCCTGCCTGATCGTGCGACCTGCTCGACGTTGCGGATGCCGCGAACGGTGAACAGAAGCTGCTCCACGCGTTCGCCGTAAAGGCGCTCCATTTCCGCGGGCGGCCGGTCGCCGGAGCGCACCGAGACGACCACTGTGGGGGTCTGCACGTCCGGAAGGAGGTCGACAGGAAGGCGCTCCCAGGAAAGCCAGCCGACCAGGGCGACTGCGAGGGCGACGACGCTGACGGCAACGGGCCGGCGAACGGCGAGTCCGGCGAGCGACTCGAACAACTACGAGCCTACTATTCTGATCCGCGTGCCGTCGGTAAGGGTCTCGACGCCGCGAACGACGATACGGTCGCCTGGTGCGAGTCCGGCGAGCACCTCGACCCGGTCGTCGTCGCCGAGGCCGAGGTTCACGTCGCGACGCGCCACGCGCTGACCGGCAAGGACGAAGACGACGTTTCGGCCGCCCCGCCTGACAACGGATTCACGGGGCACAACGGGAACGTCCAGGCGCTGCTCGGCGACGATGGTCACTTCCACGAACATGCCGGGCCGAAGCAATCCTTCCTGGTTGACCACGGCGACTTCGGCGCGAAAGGTGTGCGTGTCGGCGTCCACCAGCGGCGCCAGCCGGATCACAACGCCTGCGATGTCGACGTCCTCGAACGCATAGTGGCGAATGCGCGCGGCAAGTCCTTCGTGGACGCGGCCGAGCTCCGGTCCTACCAGGTCGATGTCGGCGATGAGTTCCTCGAGCGGTGCAATCCGGGCGACGGTGAATCCAGGTGCCACGAGCTGGCCATCGGCGATCGGCAATCCTTCGCCATTGCGGGCCAGCCGCAGGATGACGCCGCCGATGGGCGTCGTGATCCTCGATTTCGCGGCGTTCAGCTTGCTGCGTTCATACTCGTACAGCGCGTTTTCGTACTGCACTTCCGCGTTCCGCAGTTCTTCCTCCGCGATCAGCCGCGAAGCGAACAGGTCGCGACGCCGGTCGAGTTCCGACTCGGCTGTCTGAAGCGCGCGCCTGGTCGATTCGATGCGCGCGTGCAGGCGCGCATCCTCCCCGGTCACCTCGGCGATGACCTGTCCCGCCTTGACCGCCGCGCCTTCGGCAAGCCGGTTCCCCGATTCGTCGCGGCCGACGTGCAGGTAGCCGGGCACCTCTATCTCGAGGGTGACCATTTCCCTGGTGCGGAGCGTCCCTGTGGTAACGATCAGCTCCTCGACGTCGCCGGTTTCCACCGTGCTCACTTCGACCGGAATGCGGAACTCGGCCGGGGGAGCGCTCGCTCCCGGACCGCAGCCGGCCAGCGCGATGGCCAGCGTGGGCGTCAACAACCGGATCGAAAGTACCCGTCCAATGATAGCTGCGCGGGAGCGATACTCGTCGTGGGAGTTCATGAGCAATGTGTGAGAGGTCGACGTCACTATCAGTTCACAGGCAACCAGCGGATGGCATCGGCCGCGATAGTGTACCCGTCGTTGTCTTGTCCTTCCGAGCGGTTGGTCACGACGAGGCGCACCTCGCCGGCTTCGAGTTCGAACTCGCCGAGATTGTTCCAGCCGGCCACCGCGGCCGAGCCATCGAACTCGATCACCCTTTCGGTGGTTCCGGCGACGAGCGTCATGTCGTAGGGTCCTTGACCCTGCGTCCAGAAACCGCCCATCGACACGTCCACGCCGCCCGAACCTATGCTCACGGCCAACCGCGAATCTCCCGACCGGCCACGTGACTTCACGGGGGGCAGATGGTAGTCCAGTCTCCAGCGGCCGGTGTGTGGCAGACGGGCCGAAAAGGTCACCGCTTCGGACGCGCCGGTCGAGATCGTCGAACGTGCCAGGGTGTGCCTGTACTTGCCCCATGTCCCGTCAAGTTCCTGCCGGGACCAACCGGAACCGACTTGGGACCAAAGGAAGGATGGAAGCCCCTCGTCGACATCCCTGATGTCCCTGTCGCGTATGCGTTTGGCGGCGGAGCCGTCTTCGGAGAAACCGGGGTCCAGGTCATCGACGACGATGCCCTCGTGGGCTGACGGCTGCCAGTCGCTCGGGCGCGACCCTTCGAACGGTTCGGTGTCGACGAAGTTCTCCCCGTCGATTTCGGGCAGGTCGAGGCGCACCGGCTGCCGGTTCAGGGAAAGGTAGGGTTGCAGGGTGACGTCCACCGGGAACATGTCCGCCACAAGCCCTATCTCCCGGGAAGTGGAGGGACCGATCCGTATCGGTGCGCTGGTTCCTCCGCTGGGCCGCTTGCTCTTGCCCCGCCAGTCGATGCGCAGCAGTCCCGGTACGGGTTCATCGTTGCGCACATGAAGACATATCTGGTAGCGGGGCTGGCCGAATTCGGAGTCAGGCAACCGGAAGATCTCGACGGGGGATGCAAGAAAACCGGGGAGCGATGCATCGTGAAGCCAGTCTCCGATGATCGGCTCGATGTCCGACCCGACAGCCTGTGCGAGGGCGCGGAAGTCTTCCGCTGTGAAATTCGCGCCGGCGTAGCGACGGCGCAGTTCGGATAGCAGTGCCGCGGTTCGTTCGCGACCGAGGGCGTCCCATATCGACAACGCCGTGGCCTGTCCCTTGAGCGTAAGGGTGTACACCGCCTGTTCGGGGTCTTTTTCCGTGTCGAGGTCCACGAGCGCGTTACCGAGGGCCCGGTTCCAGACGGACGGCCGGTTGGTTACACGGTCCAGCACCTCCCGGGTGACCGACGCCGACCGGCCGGTCGAGAACGCGCTCGTGATGGCACTGCTCATTACCTGTTCCATGCTGTTGGTGTGCCGGAACAGGTGGGCGGAGAAGAAAGCGTTCCTGTCCGTGAGCAGCCGCTCCGCCAGCGTCTCGCAGACGAAGTCGAGAGCGACGGCGCCCACGCCCGCCGCTCCGGTCTGGAACGCGAAGAAGTTGCGTGACACGCCAAGAAATGGGTTGCCGCCACTGATGTCATTCGCAGAAAACCTCTCCAGTACGCGAACCTTGGCGGCGCTGACGCCGCCTTCCGCGCTCGCCATTCGGGCCAGCGTTTCGGGGTTGCCGAACTGCCGGTCGAAACGCGCAGTGGGAAAACCCCACTCTCTCAGCAGCATGATCCCGGGCATGGCCAGGGCGGTATCCATGCGCCAGCCGCCCGCGTATGTCCTGAGCCGGGCAGGAACCTCGACGAGGCTCAAGGCACCGTAGGGATAGCCGAGTCCGGCGTTGCCGGCGGCGACGAACAGTTCCTCGAGGCGAAGCACAAGCGCGTCGGCGGAGTCGGCGAAAAAGTCCACGTTCCGCAAGTGACGGGGGTTGACGAGCAGTTCGAATTCCACACCCGCCGCCTGGAGCCCGTGACGTTTGAACCTCGAAGCGATGAGACCGAGATCCGGGACCGGTGCGGCGGGCTGGAACCGAAACAGCCCGTCGCCGACGGGTTGTCTGCGGCCGGGCCCGGCCACGAGCCACCCGGGAGGAACCATCACTTCGATATCGGCACGGAAGAAGTCTTTCGGACGCCTGGAAGGATCGTCCGTGTCGAAGTTGGGCCCGGGGCGGGGAAGCCAGCTTGACCCTGGCGTCAGGGCGACGAAGCTGCGTTCGAACAGCGCGGTTTCCGATCCGAGGGCGGGCAGTCCCGATTCGCCGGCCCGTTGCCGCGCCGCGTCGACTGCGCTGTCGAGATAGCCGAAGGAAGGGTCCGGAACGCCTTGCGCCTGCAGGGACATGACAGTGGAAGATCCTGCGGCGAGCGGTCCGGGCAGTGCGGCGGCCAGCAGGCCCTCGGTGTGCGTGAAGGTCACCGGTTCGCCGCCCACCGTCAAGACCTCGACCCCCATGCCCGGATTGAAGCTGAACAGCAGTTCATCGAGCGGGCGATCATCGGGTGCGGTAAGGCGCAACTCGACATCGAGGGCCAGCATCTCGCCAGGCGAAATGCGGACCGATCCCGTGATCTCGTCGACACCGGGGTACGAGTCGTCGCGCCGCGACTCGTGGGCTGCGGCCCACTGCTCGGTGATTGCCAGGCCGTCGACCGCGTCCTTTACCAGCAGGCCGAGTAATGCGGCTCCGGCGGCAATGCAGGCGAGGCCGGCGCCGATGCGCACTGACCCGCGCGCGCCGTCGGTCCTGGGATACAGCGCGGCGGCCAGCAGCAGTGCACCTGCTGCCAACAACAGTATCGAGCCGCGATTGGCGAGCATTGCAAGGTCGGGATGCGCCGGCAGGATATCGGACGGATACTGGGTTCCGAAGGGCAGGATTGCCTCGACCAGGTAGATCACCCCGTTGTCCACCGCATAGACCTGGAGTCCGAACAGGGCGCCCGCGACCGCCACCACCAGAATCCGGTAGCGCAAGGCGACCGCCAGCAACGTGATCACGGCGCACCACAGGATCAGGACGGGCAGGGCGTCCAGGACAACGAAGACCACCAACGAGACGGGCTGTACCATCTCGCCCATCCACCACTCGAAGAGTTGCGCCGCGCCCCCTATCGCCTGGAACAGGACCGCGAGCACCAGGACGGGTATCCAGGCGACGATCACAAGCCCTGTCACCCTCCCTGCCAGGAGAGACAGATTCGACACGGGGCGCGAATCGAGAACTTCCGCGATGCGGTCGCGCTCATCGCGCGCGCGAATATCGAAGGCAAGGAAGATGAGCCCGACCATGAGGACCCAGACGTAGTACATGCCCAGGAACGACATGAGGAATCGAGGCGATACCAGTCCCGCTGATGCCGATACGCCGGAAGCCGTCCCGTGAAGGAAACTGAAGAAAAGGAAATGGGCCAGGCCCGTTGCCAGGGCCAGGCCGGCAAACAGCCAGGTGCGGACCAAGCGCCGCGCGGATCGAACTTCCGCGACGGCGATCCCGAGTGTTCCTCGCACTACGCGGCGTTCCCGTCCGACCCCGTTGCGGTCTCTTCGTCCTGGCGTGCCGCCTCGGAACGTCCCCTCGCGGCCATGAACGCCAGGTACGCCTCTTCGAGCGTGGGCGATGCCACGGGCGCTGCACCAGCGGGAATAGTGTCCCGCGTGACCGCCCGCAACGCGATGCCGTTGCCCGCCGGGGTGCGCGATACGATCTCGAAGTCCGCTTCCATGCGCTCCATTCCGGCCGCGTCGGTAGTGACTTCGAAGACCCGTCCCGCGGCTTGATCCAGCAGTGCCTTCGGCGGACCGTGAAATACGATGCGGCCCGCGTCCAGCAGCGATATTTCCCGGCAACCGCCGCCCAGGTCGGCCACGATGTGGGTGGATAGCAGGATCGTCCGGTCCTGTCCCAGGCGGGTCACGAGTTGACGGAACCGCATACGCTCCTCCGGGTCGAGCCCGACCGTGGGCTCGTCGACGATCAGCACCTGGGGCTCGTGCACCAGGGCCTGCGCCACTCCGAGCCGGCGTACCATTCCGCCGGAAAGCTTCTTGACCTTGCGATCCGCGACGGACTCCAATCCCACGAGCGCGAGGACTTCCGCAACGCGGCGGCGCCGTTCCCGGCGCTTGTCCAGTCCCGACATGCGGGCGAGGGTGTCGACCACCTCCTCGGTCCGGTGCAGGCGCCAGGCGCCGAATTCCTGCGGCAGGTAGCCGATGAGGGACCTTACATTCAGCGGTTCGTGAGTGACGTCGTATCCGCAGACCGCCATGCTGCCCCTGGTCGGTATCAGCAAGGTTCCGATGATGCGCAAGAGGGTGCTCTTGCCGGCGCCGTTCGGTCCGAGCAGACCGAACAGGCCCGTGCCGAGGGCGAGGTTCACATCCTCAAGGGCGGTGTGTCCGCCCTTGTAGGTGTGGCCGATGCCACGGGCGTCGATGGCTAGTGCTTCCATTCCTTGTCGCGGATGCGTCCGCCGTCACGCGGGAGCGCGAATAATAGAACATTGATTCCGCGCTTGTGAGATGTGGTGCCGGAATTGCTGCAAAATTGCAAAATGGACCGCGCCTGGGCGCGTTGGCATACTCGGGCAGCGAAGAGTGCTTCGCCTTCGTGGCGCAAGGGGGGACAGCATGGGACGGACGGGGGAGACGTTCGGGGCTTCGGGCCGGAAACTGCTCTTGGCGTCAGCGGTCGCCATAGCGCTTGTCGTGCTGGGGACGACCGCGCACGCGTCGGTCGCGGCGGAAGCCCAATTCGTTCTCAATACCTTCTCGTTTCTCATCTGCGGCGCGCTCGTCATGTGGATGTGCGCGGGTTTCACCATGCTCGAGGCCGGCTCGGTACGCACCAAGAACGCCTCGATGATCTGCATGAAGAACATCGGCCTGTATTCCATCGCGGGTCTCGCGTACTACCTGATCGGGTACAACCTCATGTACGTGGACGTGGGGCAGTGGGTCGGGTCGCTGCAGTTCCTCTACGGTCCCTCGACCGATGAACTCAAGCTGCTGGGAGGCGAGGAAGGTGCGGGCGCGGCGGTGGTCGAAGCCGGCTATTCCAGGATGTCCGACTGGTTCTTTCAGATGGTTTTCGTGGCGACCACGGCGTCCATCGTGTCCGGCACCCTGGCCGAGCGCGTGAACCTGTGGAGCTTCTTCATCTTCATCGCAATCCTGACCGCAATCATCTATCCAGTGGTCGGTGCGTGGACATGGGGCGGGGGATGGCTCGATCAACTGGGCTTCAAGGACTTTGCCGGATCCACGATCGTGCATTCCACCGGCGGATGGGCGGCGCTCGCGGGTGCCATCATCGTGGGGCCGAGGCTCGGCAAGTTCCGTCAGGACGGGACCACGAAGCCCACGCCTCCTTCGAATATCCCGGCGGTGACGCTGGGGGTCTTCATCCTTTGGCTGGGATGGTTCGGTTTCAACGGCGGCTCCCAGCTCGCGCTGGCAAGTACCATCGATGCGGTGGCGATGAGCATCGTATTCGCCAATACGAACCTCGCCGCCGCAGCGGGCGTTGTTGCCGCGATCATCGTTTCCCGCCCGATTCTCGGGCGGGTCGACCTGCTTGCCGTGCTGAACGGTGCCATCGCCGGCCTCGTCTCCATCACGGCAGCCCCTGATATCGTCGAGCACTACTGGGCGGTGGTCATCGGCGCGGTTGGCGGCGTGGTGGTGGTCGGCGGCATCAAGGTGATGGAAATCTGCAAGGTGGATGACGTGGTGGGCGCCGTTCCGGCGCACCTTTTCGCTGGCACCTGGGGGACGATTGCGGTCTGCATCGCGGGCGGCGGCAATCTCGGTGCGCAACTCGCCGGGGTCGCGGCCGTGGGGGTGTTCGTGATGGCGCTGTCGGCGGTCCTCTGGCTGGTGCTGAAGAACACGATGGGCGCGCGAGTCTCAAGCGAAGTCGAATCGCTTGGCCAGGATGCTGCGGAGCTTGGAATCGAAGCCTACCCCGAGTTCATGCTGATGCCGGACCAGGACGATCTGGACGCCCTGCGCCAGGATGCTTAGCGGGGTGCCGCAATAAGAGACACAAAAGCGATGTACAATCTGGCTATAATCTGTTGGATACTCCTAACCCGCTCCGCATCTGAGGCACAGTGGAGAAGGCGAATTTCTGGCAAGATGAGTTCTTTGGAGAACGAAGACGATGAACGTTAACCCGGAGCAGGCAAACGGCGTGCTCGTTCTGAAGCCGGAAGGTCGAATCGACGGCCAAAACGCCAGCGACTTTCAATCCTCCGTCATGGAAGCGATCGCGGATGCCCAAGGCGCCGTAGTCGCAGATCTCGGCAGTATTTCCTATATCAGCAGTGCCGGTCTTCGGGCGATCCTGCTGGTGGCGAAGACGATGCGGCAGCGCAATGCGGGTTTTGCGCTGTGTTCGCTGTCGGAGCAGATTGACGAGGTGTTCCGGATCAGCGGTTTCGACAAGATCATCGCGGTGCACGGTACGCGCGCCGACGCGATCGCGTCAGTGGCCGGCTGACGCTCCGAACTGTCGGCGGGTGGGAACCACCCGCTGGATCGATGAACTGGTCGCCGCAGGGTTGCCCCTTCGGCTGCGGTCCTTGTCTCAAGTGTTATCAACGGTGAAATCTGGACGCCCATTGACACACCAGGGGGCCGCCATACAATACGCGCCGCTCCCGAACGCGCGTTCGCGCGACCGTCAGCGAGTGGGGATTCGGCGAGCCGTTCGGCCAGCCAGCACACGTCCGGAAGCGCGTCGGATTGGGGTGTCGCCAAGCGGTAAGGCACCGGGTTTTGATCCCGGCATTCGCAGGTTCGAATCCTGCCACCCCAGCCACATTGCTAGGGTCGACGTCGACCGACCGGGGGCGGCGTCGCGAAGTTGCACCTGGAGGTTGTGAAGAGCATGGCGGAACAATGCGTTTTGGAAGCCGAGACCCGGGTGGGTCGCGGCAAGGCGGCGGTCCGGCGACTGCGCAGGAAGGCAAACAGGGTCCCGGGCGTGGTCTACGGTGGGGGAGAGGACACCGTGCTGGTCGAGGTGGAACTCCGGTTGCTGGCGAAGGCCATGGAGCAACAGGCATTTTTCTCCCAGATCATCCAGTTGCAGATCGACGGCGAGCCCGAACAGGCGGTATTGCGCGACCTTCAGCGTCATCCTGCGAACGAAAGAGTTCTCCACGTCGACTTCATGCGCGTGCAGGCCGACAAGCCGATACAGATCAGTGTGCCGTTGCAGTTCCTCAATGAGGACAACTGTATTGGTGTTCGCCAAAGCGGGGGCAATATTTCGCACAACCTGATCGAAGTCGAGATCATGTGCCTGCCGGCGGCGCTGCCGGCATCCATCGACGTGGATGTCGAAGATCTTGATCTCGGTCAGGCCTTGCACCTTTCGGACCTGGAACTTCCCGAAGGCGTGACGATCATGGCCCTGGCCTCAAGTGACGAGCACGACATCCCGGTAGTCAGTGTCCAGGCGCCGCGCGGTGGACTGGAAGAAGAGGAGGAGGCCCTGGAGGACGAACTGCTTGAAGGCGAGGAGGAGACGCCGGGAGAGGCAGAAGACTCCGCTGCGGCCGATGAGGACGACGCGTCGAGCGACCAGTAGCCGACTGAGCGGGAGTCGGCTGAGCGGAACAATCCGGCTGGTCAGCTCGAGATGCCGGATTGACCGTGCCAGGACATGTCTCGTATCCGTCTGATCGCAGGGCTTGGCAACCCGGGCCGCCAATACGAGGGTACGCCACACAACGTCGGCGCACGGTGGGTGCGTGACCTGGCGGCGCGTTTTTTCGTTCCCATGCCCGCCCGGGCCAGGTTCAGGGGAAGCGTCGGTCGCGGGGACGTCCTTGGGCGCGATGTCTGGTTTCTCGTTCCGTCAACCTACATGAACCTGTCCGGCGAATCCGTGGGTGCGCTATCGCGTTTCTACGGCATCGAGCCTGATGAAATCCTGATTGCCCACGACGAAGTTGACTTCCCCGTGGGCGTGGCGAGGCTCAAGAACGGTGGACGGCACCACACGCACAACGGTCTCGCGAGCGTGGTCGCGGGTCTTGGCAGCCGTTCGGACTTCGTACGGTTGCGTATCGGGATCGGTCATCCCGGAAGGCGCCGCATGATCGGCTTCCTGACCGGGAGGAAGCTCGGCAGGCGTGACCGTGATCGGATAGACGCGAGCGTCGAGATGGACGATGCGCTGCTGCAACTTGTCATCGATGGTGAACTGGACAAGGCGATGAGCCGCTTTCACGCGCCCAGATCCGCGACGGAATAGTCCGTGGGCTTCCGGTGCGGCATCGTCGGCCTGCCGAATGTCGGCAAGTCGACGCTGTTCAACGCGATGACGTGCGCGGGGGCCGAGGCGGAGAACTTTCCGTTTTGCACGATCGAACCGAACGTGGGCGTCGTGCCGGTCCCGGACCCCCGGATTCGGCGGGTTGCGGAACTCACCTCGGCGAAACGCGTGGTTCCAGCGATGGTCGAGTTCGTGGACATTGCCGGCCTGGTGGAAGGCGCTTCGAGGGGAGAGGGGCTCGGCAACCAGTTCCTCGCGCACATTCGGGAGACCCAGGCCATTGCACACGTGGTGCGGTGCTTCGAGGACGAGGGCGTCGTCAACGTCCGGAACAATGTCGCTCCTGCGGACGACATCGAGATTGTCGATACCGAACTGGCGCTCAAGGACCTTGACACCGTGGACCGCGCCCATGATCGGGTCCGGCGCGTGGCGGCCGTTGGCGACAGCCGGGCGCGGGCCCGGACGGCACTGCTGGAGAAGCTGCACGCTTGCCTGGACCGGGGTGGCCCAGTGCGCGCACTCGAACTGACGGCAAACGAACGGGCGGCGATCGCGGACCTGCACCTGCTCACCGCCAAGCCGGTGATGTACATCGCCAACGTGGCCGAGGACGGGCTGCGGGACAATCCACTGCTCGCACCCGTCGAGGCGATCGCCGACGCACAGGGCGCCCCCTGCATTCCCATCTGCTCGAAAATCGAAGCCGAAATCGCGGAACTTGAACCTGACGAGAGGATGGACTTTCTGCGCGATCTCGGGTTGGAAACGCCGGGCCTGGACCGCGTCATCCATGCCGGGCACCGGTTACTGGGGCTGCACGATTTCTTCACGCACAATTCTGAAGAAGCGCGCGCCTGGACCGTTCCGGTCGGGACTGCCGCCCCACAGGCTGCTGGGGCGATCCACACGGACTTCGAAAGGGGTTTCATTCGCGCGGAAGTGATCGCCTACGAGGACTTCGTTTCGTTCGGAGGTGAGCAGGGCGCAAGGGAAGCGGGTCGGCGGCGCCTGGAAGGCAGGGACTACGTCGTGCTGGACGGGGACGTGATCCACTTCCGATTCAACGTGTAGGGTCCGCGTATCCCGGACCATTGTCCTCGCCGCCGAGGTTTCACTTGGGCGGGCGGATACATGATGTCCTGGACGTTGGCTGAACCGGTCGAACTCGCTGTTGCACGATCTTCACTTCCGTGGCTTCGTCTTGCGGATCCAAACGATTTTATCTATCAAAAAGTCTTGAATTAAGGACTCTTATGTCCATAAAAATGTGAAACGCGCTACTTTTTGCGGAGTTTTGACAATCGCGCACCACGATGTTTCCGATGTGCTTCGAAGAGTTCGTGATGGCCTCAGGGCAGACACGCTTGCTCGAGATGTTTCCGCGCGCGCGACCAGCAGCACGGCGCACCAACGGCTATGGTCGTTGTTCCTCGACTACACCTTCGTGGGTGGAATGCCGGAGGCGGTGGCGGCGTGGTTCGAAGCCGAGCGCGGTATGGCCGAGCGCATCCGCCTGGTGGAGACGATCCACAGCGACCTTGTGGCGGGCTTCGAGCGCGACTTCGGAAAGTACGCGGGCCCCGTACATGCGCAGCACATCGACGCGGTGTTCCACAACATTCCCCGCCAACTGGAGACTACAATGGACGGCTCGGTCAAACGTTTCCGGTTCCAGGGTGTGGTGGCGCGCAGACGCGGCTACCAGGATCTCCGAGGTCCCATCGACTGGCTGGAGAAGTGCCGCCTGGCGTGGAAGTGCTACCCGGTCGTCAGCGAGCCGATCCCGCCCTTGTCGCATCTGACGAAGGAAAGCCGCTTCCGCCTGTTCCTCTTCGACATCGGCATCCTCCGACACCTGCTGCGCCCCCCTTGCGCGTTGCAGAGAGAGCCGACGTACGCGTACACGGGATTCTTGGCGGAGAATTTCGTGCCGACCGAACTATGCGCACGCGTAGGCCATCCGACCTACGGCTGGCGGAGGGCCCGTGCTGAAATCGAGTCTCTTCATCAAGCGCGGAACGGCGAGATCATTCCCGCGGAGGTCAAGAGCCGACGCCGCAGCCGCGCCAGGAGCTCGAGCTCCTACATCGCCCGCTACGCGCCTGAACGTGCCATCACCCTAACGGCTGAACCCCGCGGCGGTCGAGACGGCGTGGTGACCAACTGGCCGCTCTTCGAGGCGCAGTTCCTGCGGGACCTGTAGCAATGGAATGGCGTGGGGACCGAAGGCTTGCATGGAAGTACGCCTCCGGCGACGGGGGAAACGCCGGCACTTCCTTACG
>JAPOYI010000096.1 GCA_026706665.1 Gammaproteobacteria bacterium
CGCGCCTGCGCCACCTGAACCTGCCGCCCCTCGGCGGCGACAACGGCAGCAACGGCCCACTCCTGACGAAGACGCTCCTCATCTACTGCCTGACCGCCGGCGGCACCAACAACGGCCCGCGCCTGGTCGCCTACGACAAGACCGACGGCACCGAGCTGGCGTCCGTCGACCTTCCGTCGGGCGGCATCGGCACGCCGATGACCTACCTGGTCGACGGGCGGCAGTACATCGCGCTGACGGTTGGGGGAGGTCCACGGCTGGTGGCGTTTGCGCTGCGGCAGTAGCGCGTGCGGCCTGAAGGGACGGGTGAGATCCCGCAGGAGGTTGTCGGGTTATCGGCGGGTCGGTGATCGCAATCCTGGCCCGGCATTGGCTGAGACGGCGCGCCGTCGTCGCCATCGCGTCGGTCGGCGAGCGTCCGCTCGCATGCGCCGTGAATTTCCGTGGACGTGCGCCGCGACGTCGCCGGCGCGGTGCGCGGACCTCCTCTGTTCCACATGTGGGCCGGATCCACTCTGCCCGTGTCAATCGCCCCGCCGCCCAATCCGGGGTGTCACGTCCAGGTTCGACTCACTGTCCCTCCACCAAAGCGTGCACCGGGTCCGTCCATAGGGAGACGGGGATGAACGCGCCCCCTCGCTACACCTCCAGTCTGGAACGGGAACTGACGGCGCGCCCGCGGCCCTGCTAGGTCATCTCGGCTTGGTGCCCTCCCGTAGGCGAAGATGAAGAGGAGCGCCAGACGCCATCACCCAACGCTCCAGTTCACTCCACGTAAGACCTCCTATCGCCCGACAACCGTCCGCCAGCGGCCTCCCCCGACCGACCGTAGCGCGCCTGCCGGAAAGCCGCCCCGGGACCGAAACCTATCTCCCACGGCATGTCCATGCCGTCGAAGCGTGGCCGACGGTGGTACGCTTCCACAGCCTGGTGCCGATCACTTCGAGTGCGTGCGACCAGGTACGAACCCCCGGCCCTCTACGCGCAATCACGTTCCTAGCCAATGTGACCCAGGCCGGTAGTCCAACGCGAGTCCTGGAGACCTAGCCGAACCGGGCAAAGATCATCGTAGATCACCACTGATCATCGTAGATCACCGCAAGCTCCTGATTGCATGGTACTTAGACCTGATGTATCATCTCGGGTGTGAACGGCGTCGCACCCGCCTTTCGGGTCCATCGCCAAGACGCCATCGAGTGGCTGCGTGGCCTCCCCGCGGATTCCGTCGACCTCGTCGTCACGGACCCCCCGTACGAGTCACTGGAAAGGCACCGCGCCGTGGGAACGACGACGCGCCTGAAGACGAGCAAGGCCTCCAGCAATCAGTGGTTCCAGATCTTTCCGAATCACCGATTCGAGCAGTTGCTCAGGGAGTTGTACAGGGTTCTGCGGCGCCACCGCCACTTTTACCTCTTCTGCGATCAGGAGACGATGTTCGTCGTGAAGCCGATTGCCGAGCGAGCCGGTTTCAGATTCTGGAAGCCCTTGGTTTGGGACAAGATGAAGATCGGGATGGGATACCACTACAGAGCTCGCTACGAGTTCATCCTGTTCTTCGAGAAGGGCAAACGCAAGCTAAACGACTTAGGTCTGCCTGACATCATCCAGGCGCCCCGCATCCGCAACGGCTACCCCGCCGAGAAGCCCGTGGAGGTGGCCGAGGTCCTGGTCCGGCAGAGCACCAGGATAGGTGAGACCGTCATCGACCCTTTCATGGGCGCTGCCTCAACCGGTGTTGCAGCCTTGAGGCATGGTAGGAAGTTCCAGGGGAACGACATCTCGGAGGCCGCCCTCGAGATCGCTTGCGAGAGGCTGCGACTACAACAGGAGGAGGAGATGTAATGGTGCTGCGCAAGGGTTCTCGCCGCCTCTTCGATTGGCTGCGCCAGCAAACAGCCGGAACAGTCGTCACCTACGACGAGGTGATGGCGGTCGCGGGTTGGTCTGAGTCTTCGTTGCGAACGTACATACACAAGAACAAGATCGCTCCGTTCCTCCTCAACCTTAACGATCGGACCATGCAGGTTCGCCTCGCCGGGGAGGACATCAGCGAGAGGTACTTCGACGAGGTCTTTACTCAGCAGGCGCCTCGCGACCTGACGCTGGCACCTGGCGACGATCTCACCGGCAACGAGGAGGTTTATGTTCTAGAGCAGCCCATCGGGTCTGGAGCCATTGGCCAGGTTTGGGTAGCGAAGCGCTCTGACAACACGAGAGTAGCGGCCAAAGTCATGTTGCCGCGACCCGACCTCGTCCACCAAGCACGGCTCCCGGATGTTCGCCAGCGCTTCCGCGCTGAGTCGATGAACGGTCAGGTGCTGAGTAGTGACTATGTCATCGCGTACCTTGACCTGGGCCAGGTGGGGGGGCACCCTTTTCTGATCATGGAGCTCGCGGATCGATCTGTCCGCGACCGTCTCGCGACGGATAGTTCCCTGGCAGAGGAAGAAGCAGCAGAAATCGCCTTCTGTGCCGCGGAAGGCCTTCGATACCTCCACGGCAGGGGCCTCGTGCATCGTGACATCAAGCCCGACAACATCCTCGCACTCGGTGATCTCTACAAGCTAGGCGACCTCGGCGTAGTACGCTGGACTGACTTTGACCACGCCGCCACCCACGCCGGCATCATCACGCGGCAATCGGTGAGGTTGGGATCCTGGCACTACATCGCGCCAGAGCAGTCCGATCACCCCCACGACGCGACGCCAGCCTCGGATGTGTACAGCCTAGGCGTGACCTGGATCGAACTCCTTACGGGTGATGTTCCGTCCCCGCAGGCGGTTGGCGCCGCGGCATATGAGCTCCCTGGCCTGCGGGAGGGGATTGCGGAAATGATCCGCGTGATGTGTGCGTTCCGGGCGTCCGATCGACCGGCGCTCGATGATGTACGCGAGCGACTGCTCTCGACCTACAACCTTCAGGACGACGACGGGTAACCTCCTGCGGCCACATCCCTGCACCTGTCTTCTGTGCGTCTCTCCGCCCACTTGACATTTGGGATGAAGCCGTCGTCTCAGTCATCCCATGGGCCCTCTGTGATCAGGACAGAGACCTCCTGTCCGCTGTAGTCGGCAACTATGAAGGGGACCACTTGGTCGCCACGCGTCACTCGCCCGGTCTTGCCGAACAGATCCTCTCCGAGGGCCTCCCGGGCGTCGTACCCCTCGGCGAACGCGAGTATTGCCGATCGCCGTCGGCCGAACTTGCCCAGGTACCAGAGGGGACCCCCACCGATCGTGAAGGTGACCTGCCCGGACGCGGAGGCCGACGCGGCCAGTTCGTCCGTCCACTCGTAGAATGTCTGGTCCCAGCTTCTCGGCAGGAACACGACGCGGTCACACAGCTTCACCACCCAACACGGCACGCGCTTACGATTCATGGCTATTCCGTCCTTCACCGTCGGCCCCGTAAGGGCGGAAACGGTGAAGTGACGGATGATCTCCTCCTCCGGCTGCATGATCTGCCTGCGGACCGGTTCGACAGCGGCGCCCTCAGCGTACCTGTAGCCGAGAGGCCCGAGCAGGGAAACAACCGAAAGATACGCTGCCTTCAACCACGGGACATCCGCGTAGTGGTTCTGGGGATAGCGCCAAGCTATGCTAAACTCCCGCGTGTTCAGAGCTCGGCTCAGAACATCCGGTGACACCTGGGTTTTCGGGAATCGGAGCTTAAGGTCTGTTTTTCCTTCCCCAGGCGAAATGTAGGCGGTCTGGACAGGTAGGCCCGGTACGGTGAGTCGGATCTTCTGCTCGTGCCGCCGCGCCTCGGAGACTGTTTGCTCCACACGCCCGGCGTTCTCGTTGCAGGGACGACAGGTGAGGCACATCGCGATCCCGCCAGCTCGGAAGCCGATCGGCGGGACGTGCTCAAGCCGAGCCGCGTCGCCTTGCTCCACCTCGGCCTCCGTGAAGGGCGTTAGGCAAATCGGGCACCGATCGTTGCCACGCCTGAAAAGACGCAGTCTCTGCTCGCGGGGGGATGTGCGGCTCATAAGCTGTAAGTGTCTCCTGCCGGTGCCGATGCCAAGAGCGGGTATCTCCGGATCAGCCATTCGCGACGTTCCCGTAGGCAGCGACTGCGCGCGCCTCCACCTCGTTAGGGCACCGCGGCGCGGTGAATCTAGCGCCAGTCAATCGAGAGTTCGAGCTGCGCGAGTGCCCTAGGCTCGTCAACCATTATCATTACCGCATCAACAACACGTTCATTGGTGTTCGGAGGCGGGGCCTGAAGGAAGCCTATGAAGAACTCAAGGCCGTCAGCGGACCCATTTCGCGGCCAGCCGCCGACCATGACGTTGCCGCCGCCTTTCGTGAAGGAGACACATAGACCGGTCGGGTTCACGGTGGGGCGGTCGGGGTCGACTGGCAGCGTCGGGAGTAGGTCGAAAGCATCGAACTTCACCTCCGCAACGTAAGTGCCGCCCGGAGCCTGTACTACTCGAGGTATACTGCTGCCAGAGGCGTCGAGCCTGATACGGAACTCACATATGCATTCGAGATCCACGCTCTCGAACTCGAGCGGGAGCAGAGGATCCGCAACGCGCCGGATCAGCGCGATCCGTTTCCAGCGTGGAGACTGCCATCCAACGACAGGACGTCGGAGAAGCCGCTGGTCCGCTCTAGCCGGTAGCGCAGAAAACCGTCGCCTGGCTGTAGCCTTGCGTGCCACTCCTCGCTGTCACGGTCGGCGGCGAAGATCCCCCCGGACCCGTTCAGTTTTCGCTTTCGAGGGGGAAGCGTCCGGTAAGCGCCACCATCCCTCGGCGCGCCGGCGAATGCGGCGCTGATCCATAGCGGGTCAGTGCCCGGCGGCGGCGCCCTTTGCCAGGGCGGCACCAATTCTACGCCATGCTCACGAACATCGTAGCGGGGTTCCGGGGGAGTGGTACCCTCCGTGACCCTAATGAAGCCGTAGAGTTGACGTGGCGGAGCCATCAGTGGCTGGTGATGTAGCGAGTCGCGGATCTGCGATAGGAGTCGCAACACGAGTCGTCTGGAAGCGTCGAGAAAAGTCGCCCCCCACTCCCGCGCCGCCCATCTAGTGAGGATGACGATGACGCCGCCGACGATATACTTCGTCAAGTCAGGGCCGAAAACGTAGTCCAATAGACCCTGCGTCCAGCCTACGAGTGTCCCGAAGGTAGTAATGGGGACTGCGCAGTCCCATGCGCGACGAAGGTGCGCTCGTCTCTTCTCAGGAGTCATGTCAAGGGGTTATGCTCCAGATCGGGTCACCCTGGCAGACCGTAGGCGCCACCGGCGGCCTCCGGTCCCTGCACCGGCTCTACGAGGCATCGAGAGGACGATGACCGTGCTGCGAATCCTCATAACGTACCCGCCGCGCCTTCCCGCCGGGCCTCCAGGAACGGCGCTCACCCGCGCCAGCCGCGTTCTGCGCAGCCTCGAACGGATTCCCGGCACTTGGCGGTACCAGCTCACCGCCGAGAAGACCTGCGTCGCGCTCGCCTACCATCGCGCTAGGCGTGGGTCCCTGGGCCGGTGCTGTGGGAGACCTCGACGGGGACTCGACCACACGGACTCGGAAAGCGGTCGCCGTCTACGACCAAGGAGTCGAGGCCGCCTGAACATGAACACTGCTTCTCGGAGAACAAGACCGTCGACTAAATCCTGATCCGAAACCTTGACTCAATCGTGAAGATCCTGCGGCTTCGGCTTCCAGGCGTCTAGTCGGACAGCAACCGGCGGGTGGCCTCGAGTAGTTCCGACGCCACGCCTTTCCCTGTAGAGTGGCCATGTCCCTTCGCTTCGAGGTCATGCCATGGTACGTTAGTAAGCTTGATACGATACTTGTTCTCCCTTCGTCTTGACTGCACCAGTTCCCGTTCTGCATGCCCTCTGTCCACTAGCAGCTTCATAAAACGGAAGAAGCCTCTACCGTGCCTTCTCGTCCATCCCAACTGTCCTTCACCTTCAGGGATGGAATAGTCCTCCAAGAGGACAATGCCATTCGCAGGAATATTGCTTCTACAGTCGGCAATTAGCTCGACGACCGGCGAAAGAGCGTACGGATTGGTCAATCCCTCGCGCGACAATTGCTTCCAGGGTCGAGCTCCCTTGATCGCCCCACCCCATCCGTAGACACAGTCCACGGCCCGAATTTCCGGCTCTGGCACAGCTACGCTCACACCAGACGCTTCTAGCCACAATGATCCTCTCAACTGGGTAGATTCCACGTTATAGTCAAGAGTCCCACATCGAATGCGGTTGTCGCCCTCAAAGCGGAAGGATGATGTGCCGCCACGACTCAAAGTCGCGCCTTCGATCAACAACTCCGCGCCTCGGACGTCGATTTCTCCATGGTGCATCCTTCCATACAGTGCAATCGGAGGCAAAGCGCTAAATCGAACTCCCTCCTCGGCCCCGCCGATAGAAACCGCTACGAACCCATCCGCTCGTTCTCTCGCTTGCAGGCGTTGTCGCCCCCTGATCCCCTCCAGTGGATCGCTCCAGTATGACGCTGTGATGTACCCAAGAAATCGCCCGTCCAATTCGGTGGAGCTCTGAAGAGCCAACTCCCTCCTAATCGAACGCCAAAGAAACGGCCCCTTTGCGAGATCGCGCAGCAACGGCAAATAGCCGTCATCGCCGGAGGCGTCACCTTGAAGCACGGCGTGTGCAAGGATGACCGATCCCAGGACATCGTTGGCCATCCGGCCCGCTCGTATGAATGGATGCTCCGCGGACATCTGCGAGACCTTCTCACGATACCGATTGGCTTCTATTTCGTTCTCGAAGCGAACGCTGCCACTAACCAGTACCTGTTGGCGGCCAGTAATCAATTGACCCAGGTAGGTGAGTTGCTCCGAAGGAGCGTACGCGTTGGCCGGCGTGCGTTGGAACTCAGCTAGTTTATCGACCAACTTCTTCCTCTCGCGCTGCAGAATCTGTTGAATAACCGCGTCTATGACGTCCCAGGCTTGGCGTGTTGCTGTCTTTCGCAGGGCGCTGACCAACAGCAACGGGTTCTCCACGGAGGCAAGTAGTGTGCCTATGGACGCAAGGACCGGTGCATATCCAGCGAAGGCACGACCTTGACTATCCTTCCAGAGATCGCCAGGTGCGACTTCCAACGCCTTCTCAATCGCGGTGAAGTAGGCGGACTTCACTTCGCGCATAGGCGCGCCGGCGAGCAATGCCTCGCGTCGGTTTCGATCTGCCCTTGTGATATCGCGGACGCTCTCAAGGCGTCGCAGCTCCTTTTGGGCGTATGCGTCGATGAGGCGTGAGGCGGAGCTCTCGGAAAAGAAGTCGAGTCCTAGTGTGCAGGTAGCAATCTCCTGATCTTCAACCTGTACGGCCAGTCTTGAGAATTCTGCGGACTCTTCTCGCCCGAACAATATGAGTTTGGGGCTGGATTCGGAAGATCGATCGGCTTGGAGAAAGGCAACGAGACTGGCAAAGAAGGCCTCGATGGACTTCTCGCCGGAGAGCAGTCTGCCTTCATCGAGCGCGTCGATGATGACCGGCAACTCACCGCGGTGAAACGCTGCCCGTCCATCAGGGGCGTATTCGCTCAAGAGGCCCGATAGGGATCCCGTACCAACCGGGACCGCCGCCAGATCGAGCAGCGGGGCGTTCTTAGTGGAGGAAAGGTACTGGGCGGTAATGCTCTTACCAACGGCAGCCGGCGCCTTGACGAAAATGACCTCAGCAGCGAGGTGTCCGTCGACAAGGTGAAACGGCGGTGGCACGTACGGATCAGGCGTGGGAGCAACGGAGAAGTGGGTCAGCGGGGTCGAGGGCGTATGGCTGGCTGGCGCGATGGCGGCATCAAGATCGCCAAGCAGAATTGACTTCATCGTCTGGCTTCTGGTTAAGCGGTGGCCGGAGTGGTTTGCGTGTGGAAGATAGCTGACGGAGACGGAGTCGTCAAGGACGCGCTCCGATGGCGGTGTTGCCGCCGTCTTCTTCCGGGCCTGTAGCACGGTTCCTAGGTCACCTCGGAGGGGTGAATCGCGCGACGCGTCGAGCGCGGTCAGATAGTCCGAGGCGTGACGTACGTGGCGCGTGTCGGGGGTGGAGCACCGGCGGGTCGGGGCGCGTGGTCGACGAGTGGTCCGTTTGAAGGCCGGCGGCTGTTGCAGCACGACGTCGAGCCTTGGGGGAGTGGTTCTTGACTCGCTTTCTAGGGCCGAGTTCCGCGTGCTGGACAACTGAGGACGCTCACCGCTCGGTGCTGAGCGCCGGCACGAGCTGCTCGAAGTCCTCGAGACTGACGCGGGTGTCTGGTCGACTATCGTAGCCAGCCGGCTCCCGGTGGAAAACGGGACACGACGTCATCGGCCGACCGGGCATTCGCCGACGCCGTCGGAGACGGCCTCGTGGACAACGCCGATCGGCTCGACTGTGAATGGGGGACTCCATGCGAAGACGACGCCGACCGTGGAGCCGACAGGGATCTGTTCGGAGCCGTGATCCAGGCCGGCGTCGCGTCGGCCCGACAGGTGATCGGAAGGTCGTCAGCATAGCACGGCAACGATGGTGAGAGGCGAGCTGCGGGGCGCCGCCGCGGGCTCGAGTGGGACCGACAAGCAGATCTGGCGGCCAGGATCGATTGTCGCCTTCAGGGCACGTGATCGAAGTTGCCGTCGGTGCGGAATGGCGGGGTGCTTTTCAGCCTCGGGTCACGTGGGCGCGTTGCCCTCCAAGGAGGCGGCGGCCGCCCGTTGAAGTCCTGCGCAGAGTGAGGGGTATGAGCGGAGCGTCGAACTGACCGATCCGACGCGATGCGCCGAGGCGAGACCTCGCGCAGCCGCAGGGCGACGCCGTTGGGACGCGCGCGGCGCTCCCTCCGTGACGGGCCCGCCGGGCACCTCGGCTTCCGCCAGACCACGTCGCCCGAGTATCCCGCGCAGGGTGCGGCCGATGTCGTCGAGGATCATGTACGACGTCGGCACCAGGATCAGCGTGATGA
>JAPOYI010000167.1 GCA_026706665.1 Gammaproteobacteria bacterium
CCTCCGGCGACGGGGGAAACGCCGGCACTTCCTTACGCGTCAGCGGTCGGGGAAGACTCCCCGGCTGAAGGTTCCTCGTCTTCTTCTTCCTCATCCGGTGTTTCGGGGCCGTTGTCCGTCAATTTTCGGCGGATGTCAGCGATGTCCCGCTGGATTTCGCTCAGGCGGAATATCGCATCCGGCAGCAGATCCATGATGCGCCAGGCGAGGTAGCACAGGGCGGCGACGCCGATGAAGATCAGGAACGACATGGCACAACTCCACTGAAGAACGCTGTCGGCGGCTAATATAGCGTTGCAGGCCCGGAGAGCAACGTGAAATGTCGATCGGGCGTTCTGGCATGCGGGTGATTTGTTTGAGGGAAGCGAACTTTGGTCGGTAGCGACATCCCCACCGTTACAGCCGCCGGCATCAATGCGTTCTGGCTGGGACCCTCGCCGAAGGACCCGGAGGCGGCAAAGCAGGCTTCAGGACGCTGGTATGCCGCGGATGATCGCCTGGATGACGACATCCGCCGAACGTTCGGCACAGCGATGGACCAGGCCCGTGCCGGGGTGATGTCCGGTTGGCGGGAGACGGCGGAAGGCGCGCTGGCGCTGGTGATTCTGCTGGATCAGTTCACGCGCAACGCGTACCGGGGTACGGCGCGGGCGTTTTCCGGGGACGCCATGGCACGCGAAGTGGCGACCGGCGCGCTGGACAAGGGCCTCGATCACGTATTGCCGATCCCGGGCCGGCTTCTTCTCTACCACCCGTTCGAACACAGCGAGGATCTGGAGGACCAGCGACGTTCGGTGGCGTTGTGTTCCGGACTGGCCGCGGAATCGCCCTCCGTGTGGCGGGAATACATCGACTCGTTCCTGCGGTACGCACACGCGCATCTGGAGGTGATCGAGCGATTCGGCCGGTTCCCGCATCGGAACGAGATCCTCGGGCGCGAGAGCACGCCAGCGGAGCAGGACTGGCTCTCGACCCACGGCGGGTTTTAGGCCCGGCGGCTGCGGCGACCTATCTTTCCCGGAAACTGTCCGGCGTTGCCGCAAGCTCCAGTTCCGCCGTGCCTGGACCCAAGTCTCCCCAGGGTGCCTGAAAGGTCAGCACGGCGATGCCGCAGGTAGGCAGATCCCCGATCCACGATCCGATCAGGACGCGGACCAGATCGCTGGCACCTGGGTTGTGGCCGACAAGCGCGGCGTTGCCCGTCCCGGAAGGCAGTCGGCGCAGCGCCTCGATGAGCGTACCGGGCCCCGCACCGTAGAGCGCCCGGCAGGTAATGAGATCGTCGTCCGACAGACCGAAACCCCGGACGACGTGCTGCGCCGTTTCCACAGCCCGCCTGGCGGCACTGCTGACGATGGTTCCCGGGGGTTGTGCCTGCGTGCCGAGCCATCGCTCCATGCGTTTGGCCTGTTTGCGGCCCTTGGGTCGCAACGAGCGGCGGAAGTCGGGAACGCCGACGGTATGCTCCGCCGCCGCGTGCCGCACCACCCACAACACATTCGTGCGTTGCATCGCCATCAATCCCAGATCGAGAAGAACTCTTCGAAGGCGACGAACTGGCCGCCGTTGGCGGACGAAGGAACGATGATCGGCGTCTTGATGCCAGCGTCGAACCACGCTTCGATGCCTTCGCGCACCTCGGCGGGGGAACCGAACAGGGTCGTGTCCGCCAGCCACCGATCAGACAGCGCGCGACCGATCCCGTCCATGTCGTTGACGCGCCTGGCGGCTTCCACGCCGGCCATCTCGTCTTCGTAACCCGCCTCCCTCCAGTAGTTTCGGTAGTTCGGCAGCATTGCGTAGCGGGTCAACGTCCTGCGGTTTACGGCTGCCGCTGCCTGTCTGTCCTCGTTGACGCATGTGGGAGTCATGCAGCCGATGAAGAAGTCGCCGCCGCGCGCGGTGTCCGGCAGCGCACCGAGGGACACGCCCACCTGCGAACGCGCGGCGTTCGCCAGCACCATGCCGTCAGCGATTTCTTCGGCGAGGCGGATCATTCGCCGGCGCAACGTCGCAAGCATGATCGGAGGCAATTCGCCGGCCCGAGGCGCCGACTTGAGATCGTGGACAAACTTGCGCATGTCGGCGAGGGGCCTTCCCGCTTTCACGCCGAGGCGCTCCATCGTCGCCGAGTGGCTGACCCCGGCGCCGAAGATGAACCGCCCGCCCGAGACTTCGTGAATAAAGCTCGCGGCGCTTGCGAATTCCGACGGGTGGCGCGTATAGATTGGCGATATCGACGTGCCGAATCGAATCTCGCTGGTCACGAAAGCAAGCGCTTGGCACAGGGCGAGGTTGTCCCCGATGCTCGGACAATAGATGCCGGAGAACTCCCGGCGTTCGATTTCTTTCGCGAGTTCCAGCGTCGGCGCGCGGCGGCCTGGAACGGCGGCCAGGCTCAGCGCGGGGAGTGCGGGCATGGATACTCCTCTGCTCTATCTGCGATGCGGCGAGGGGAAGTTAGCAGACTTCGGTGGGTTGCGGGGTCAACCCTGGGGTGTCTCAAACCCGAGGATCTCCAGGATGTTCCCCACCGGATCGAGTTCGTGAATCTCGATAGCGAGCCCCGGGTCAGGACAGGTTCGCCGGTACCGGTTGAGCCAGACCGCGGCCATGCCGTTCTTGTGGGCAGGAAGGACATCGTTCTCCCATGAGTCCCCGACCATCGTTACCCGTCCGGGGGGCACGCCCAGGCCGGCCAGGGCGTACCGAAAGATCGCCGGATCCGGCTTGGTCGTACCCACTTCTTCGGAAATTGCCAGGACATCCAGGTCGCCGGGATCGATGTCGCAGCGCTTCAGCTTGTCCCGCTGCTGCGCCGACGGACCGTTGGTGATGACCCCGATCTTCACCCTTCCCCGCAGGGCGTGGAGCAACTGGGAAGCGCCCGGGACCAGGCGCAGGTTCGATTGCTGAGCGCGGGCGTACGACACGGCCGCCTTGGCTACCCTCTTTTCGTCCGGCTCAAGCCCGTAGCGGCGGCAGACACCGCCGATGCGTTGGATACGCGCCTCATCGTCGGACAGGCCTCCGCCAAGGGTTCGAAGGAAGTTGGCGTGCAGCTCCTCGTCGTGAACCAGTTCCAGCTCCTCGAGCGGCACGGGCGCAAGCCCCGGCAACAGCTCCTGGACTGCGCGCAGACCGTGCCGACGGGAGTACTGGAAATCGACCAGGGTGTCGTCGAGGTCGAAGAGGACTGCCTCCTTGCTTCTCATCGTTTGGCTCGGCTCCTGTGCGGGCGGAGTTCGTGGTCAGTTGAGTTCGACGTGTTGCATCACTGCCACTGCCCCACGCCTCCAATATTGGATAAGGCGCGTATCCTGTGCAATTCAGGAGACGGTACTGCGTGCACGGCGATTCTTGATTGCCGCGACCAGGGTGTCGCGCCGGAACGATTCCCTGGTGAGGTCGGCGTCATTCCAGACCAGTGCCATGAAACCCGCCGGCCCTTCGGGCGTGCCGACCTCGGGAGGAACATGATGCTGACTGGAACCTGTCTTTGCGGAGACATCGCGTTCGAAATCGATGGGCCGGTGGACATGGTGGGTCACTGTCACTGTTCCATGTGCCGCAAGTTCCACGGGAGTGCGCTCGCCACTTCGGTACGCGGCACCGGAGGATTTCCGATGGGTGCGCGGGGCGAATCGGATCCGATCGTACCAATCATCGGCGCAGGGCTACCGGCATTTCTGCCCCCGTTGCGGCTCCGCGGTCCCCTCGGCTGGCGCATGGTTGCCGTTCGCCCTGATCCCCATGGGCAATGTCGTCGAAGACCCGGGCACGCGATCGCAGCGCCACTTCTTCGCCGGTGCCATGGCGCCCTGGCACGCATCGTCGATGGCCTGCCGCGTCATGAAGCGTATCCGGCGGAATTCGCCCGGATGCGGTTGCGGTGGAACGACCCGCACGCCAGCCGAAGACCCCGGGCACGATCAGAGGCAGCAGCGATAACATCTTCACTGATTCGCGCGCAGCCTGGACCGTCGTGGATGAAACCCTGAAGGCCTGGCCGGAAGCCGCAGACTGGAGTTCGCCACGCCGGAGGCCCGCGTAGCCTGCGGGGACGTGAAGAAGCCAGCCAGATCAAGCGTTGCAGCAAACCGACTATCCTGTACTCTAAGCACAGCATGAACGGGGGACATCCCTGGCGGAGTGACCGATGACGCTAAGGTTCGCCGAAGAAGTGCTGCTGCTCCTGCTGCACGACGACAATGGCAAGTTCGCCCGGGTGCCGGAGTGGTCCCTGCGATACGCCCTCGGCGGCGGCGTGCTGATGGACCTGGCGCTGGAAAACCGCATCGATACGGACCTCGAGAAGCTCGTCCTTATCGATTCGACCCCGGTTGGTGACCATCTCCTCGATCCCCTGCTCGAAGAGATCGCCGCGGCGACGGAATCCCATGACGCCCGCTACTGGGTGGAAGTGGCAGCCGGGCGGGCCTGGGAGATTCGTGAAGAAGCGCTTTCGCGCCTGGTCGAGCGAGGAATCCTGGAACAGCGGGAGGACCGGTTCCTTTGGGTGCTGTCGTCGCGCCGCTACCCGGTGGTGGATGGCAAGGCCGAGCGCGAGTTGAAGCTTCGCATCATGGAGGTGCTGTTCAGCGATGCGCTGCCGGATCCGCGCGATATCGTCATCATCTGCCTGGCGGATGCCTGCGGGATCTTCAAGGAGTTGCTGGCGGAGCGCGAACTTGACCTGGTGGCGGAGCGCATCGGGCAGGTCCGAAAGATGGACCTGATCGGCCAGGCCGTATCCAGCGCGATCTGGGACATCGAAACGGCTGTCGCCGCCGCGATGCCGCCGCTCGCGTACTGACCCTCAGGACAGTCCTTCGACCGGAATCGATGCGCCGTGAATCGCGCCCGCGGCGTCCGATGAGAGGAACATCACCACCGAAGCGATCTGGTCCGGGCGTACCCACTTCGAGAAATCCGCTTTCGGCATGTCCTCGCGGTTGCGCGGAGTGTCGACGATGCTCGGCAGGATGCAGTTGACGTTGATGCCTTCCGCCTTAAGTTCGTCCGCGAGGGACTCCGTCAGCCGCAGCACCACGCTCTTCGAAGCGCAGTAGGCCGCCATCGCGCCGGCGCCCCGGAGGCCGGCGCGCGCGCCGATGTTGACGATCCTGCCTGCGCCCCGCTCGCGCATCCCGGGCACCACCGCCCGCACCATGTTGAGTACCGTGCGGGCGTTGAGGTTGAACATGAAGTCCCAGGTCTCGTCGCTCGTCCCGGCGACGGTCTCGCCCATGGTGAAGCCGCCGGCGATGTTCGCGAGAACGTCGATGTGCCCGACTTCGCCCGCGGCTCTCCTGGCGTCGTCGGGGTCCACCAGGTCGGCGACGATGCAGCGGCAGGGCGATTTCGCCTCGACGATGTCGATGCCCGTGACGTCCGCGCCAGCCTGGTGAAATGCGTCGGCGACCGCACGCCCCACCACGCCCGCGGACCCGGTGACCACCACGCGCTTGCCATTGAAGTCGTTCATGTCGATTCCCCGTGGACGCTGCGGAAAAATCATACAGCAGCCCCGCTGTAGCCAGTCTCGACCAGGCCAGGCGCGGCTCGACGGGTTGCACCGTGACCAGGCTCGCTGGGACAATCTTCCGACCGTTTCCAGGGTCGCCCGATGCCTGAACTGCCGGATCTCACGATCTATATCGAGCACCTTGATCGTCGGGTCACCGGAGGCCGGCTCAAGGACATTCGCCTTCGTAGCCCGTTCGTGCTGCGCTCGGTGTCTCCCTCGCCTGAGGACCTCCGGGATCGACGTGTTCGTGGCGTGCGGCGCTTGGCGAAGCAGATCGTGTTCGACCTCGAGGGCGACTGCTTCATGGTCATCCATCTCATGATCGCCGGACGTCTTCGATGGTACGAGACGGGCAAGGCGCCACCGCGTGCTGGCCTGGCGGCCTTCGACTTCTCCTCCGGAACGCTCCTGCTGACCGAAGCAAGCAAGAAGAAACGGGCCTCGCTGCGACTCGCCTCCGGCGCGGAGGCCCTGGCGGCGCTCGACCCGGGCGGCCTGGAGTTGCTCGACATCGACGAGGCGACCTTTGCCGATCAACTTCGCGGATCCAGGCACACATTGAAGCGCACCTTGACCGACCAGCGCATCTTCGCAGGTGTCGGCAACGCCTATTCCGACGAAATCCTGCTGGCGGCGGGGTTGTCTCCCTTCAAACGCGCGCCGGACGTCAGCGATGACGAAGCTGCCCGCCTGTTCGAGGCATGCCGCACGACATTGATCGACTGGATCGACATTCTGCGGGCAAAAGCCGGTACCAGGTTCCCGAGCAAGGTCACCGCGTTCCACCCGGAGATGGCGGCGCACGGGAAGTACAGGGATCCTTGCCCCGTCTGCGAAGCGCCCATCCAGCGCATCGTGTACGCGGAGAACGAAAGCAACTATTGTCCGCGGTGCCAGACGGGCGGTCGCGTACTCGCCGACCGCTCACTGTCCAGGTTGCTCAAGGAGAGCTATCCGAGGCGCATCGAGGATCTGGAGGGAATGCCCTGATCCTGCTTCCTCCGGTGGACTCGGATACGCCGGCTTGACGGCAGCGCGCCAGGGTGAGGGAGAGTGGCGCGCAGGCACGGGCGCGGTCCCGCCGCACAGCGGTCGTGCTGGCCGACCGATTCCGTTGACGCGAGCGCCGCCGCTCAATAGGGTGTCGTCGGCAAGGAGGTGAAGATGAGCCAACCAGGTGCCCCGCAGCCGGCAATAGTGCAATGCGGAATCGGAACGCGTCGCTCCACACCCGTCGAGTCAGGTTTCGGTCGTACTGCGTCGCTCGCCATCCTGCTGTTCGCTGGCCAGGTGGCAGCGGATGTGCTCGACGTCATGCGCGACGAGCTCGACCGCTCTCGGGAAGTACTCACCCAACAGCCCACGCCGGTCTACTACCTGAGCTACGAGATCACCGAAGACAAGACGGTCACGGTCGAAGGTGCGTTCGGAAGCATGACGCGGTGGTGGGAGGGCGAGTCACGAGGACTCGACATCGACCTGAGGGTTGGCAGCCCGGCGCTCGACAATACGCGCGAACTGTCACAGCGCGCTGGCGGTAGGCCGTTCCAGGTCCGGTTCGGGCGAGGAGCGCGGATTCCGATCGAAGACGAAGAAGGATTGCGCGCCGTGCTCTGGGATCGAACCGACAGGAAGTACAAGGAAGCCATCGAGCGCTTCACCAGGGTTCGGGCCGATGTGCAGGTTAACGTTGAGACCGGGGACGAGACGGGAGACTTCTCGCCGGAGAAAGCGGAGGTGGCTTCCGAAGATACCGTTGCGCTCCGCGCCGACCGGTCCGCGTGGGAGGACAAGGTGCGCCGATACACGGCGCCGTTTGCGGACTCACCACACGTCTTTTCGGCGAACGCCACGATAGGGGGCAATGTCGAAACCCGCTGGTACGTCAACAGCGAAGGTTCCGCGATCAAGACATCGACCGGCTACTACCGCGTGTCGATCCATGCGTTCACACGGGCGGAAGACGGCATGGTGTTGCCGCGCTCGGAGCAGTTTTTTTCCCTCACGCCGGAAGGACTCCCGGACGATGAAACCGTGATGGCTGCCGTGCACAGGATGGCCAGCGACCTGGAAGGTCTTCGGACAGCTCCCCTGGTGGAGCCCTACGCCGGTCCCGCTATTCTCTCCGGCAGGGCGAGCGGCGTCTTTTTCCACGAGATCCTGGGTCACCGCATGGAGGGGCATCGCCAGAAAGGGGCGGCCGAAGCGCAGACGTTCCGCAGGATGGTGGGAGAATCGGTGCTGCCCGAGGCATTCTCCGTGACCTTCGATCCGACGATTCGGCGGTTTGGCGCCACGGACCTGGTGGGCGCGTACCGCTATGACAACCAGGGCGTCAAGGCGCGGCGCGTCCCGGTAATCGTCGACGGCGTGCTGACGAACTTCCTGATGGCGCGAATTCCCATCGAGGGTTTCCCCAGGTCCAACGGCCACGGGCGAAAGAACACCGGATACGCACCGGTGGCACGGCAGTCCAATCTGATCATCGAGGCATCGGAGACGATGTCGCGGGAGGAACTCAAGGCCCGACTCCTGGCCATGGTGGAACGCGACGGCAAGGACTTCGGCCTGTTCTTCGACCGCATCCAGGGAGGTTTCACGATCACCGGCCGAGAACTGCCCAATGTCTTCACGGTGAGGCCGACGGTGGTCTACCGCATCGACCCGGACGGCAGCGAGGAACTTGTGCGTGGCGTGAATCTCATCGGCACGCCGCTTACCGCCTTCAGCCGGATCGAGGCGGCCGGCGACGACTTCCAGGTCTTCAACGGCACATGCGGTGCGGAGTCGGGCGCGGTCCCGGTGGCCACCGTGTCGCCTTCGATACTCGTCTCGCAGATCGAAGTTCAGAAGGGGTCGACGGTGCAGACCCGGCTGCCGATCCTGCCGCCGCCCGGAAATACATCGGAGACCACCAGCGAGGCGCGCTCGTTCGCACCCATGGGAGAAGCGCGATGAATCTCCTGGCGATCACGAAACCCACGCTCGCAATCATTGTCCTTGTCGCCGTCGCTGCTCCTGTGCCCGCGCAGTTGGCCGAAGACAACGTCCTGATGCGGGTGATGCGCGACGAGTTGGCGCGCTCGATGGCGGAATTGCAATTGGAAGATGCGGAGAAGCCTTACTTTCTCGCCTATCGGGTGCAGGAAAGGACCTACGCCAACGCCACGGCGAGTCTGGGCGGTTTGCGGAGTGCCTCGGCGGGCGTCAATCGTTCACTGATCGTCGAGCTGCGGGTCGGCGATTATGTCTTCGACAATACCAACTTCAGGGCCTCGGCGAATGCCGCCGCGATGATGCCCGTTGTCGCCTCCCTCTCCGTTGACGACGACTACGACACCTTGCGGCGCCAGATCTGGTTGGCGACGGACACCGCCTATAAACGCGCCTTGGACCAGATAGCGGCCAAACGCGCGGCGCTCAGGAACCGAACCCAGGTGAAGAACGTCCCGGACTTCAGCGAAACGCCGCCACACGTGTACCACGGCGGGTCGGACGGGCGCCTCGATACGGCGCCGGCTCGCACGTGGGCCCGCGGTGTTTCCGGCGCGATGCGGGGGAAGGCGCATCTTTCTCGTTCCGAGGTGCGAGTCAGCGCCTACCTGGAACGCATGTGGTTCGTCAACAGTGAAGGATCCGAATTCGTTCGCGAAACGCCGTACATCGAACTGCATGCGCTTGCCTCGGCCCAAGCCATCGATGGCACGGAACTCGAGGACTTCGTCGCCCTGTGGGTGAGGCGCTGGGAAGACCTTCCCGAGCCGATGATCCTGGCGGAGCACGTGCGCGCCATGACGAAACGTCTCGAGCAACGCCGTGAAGCGCCCCACATGGAACGCTATGCCGGTCCCGTGCTGTTTGAAGGCCAGGCGGCGGCGGAACTCGTCTCCCAGGTTTTCGGGCCCCGCCTGGTCGCGATTCGAGTGCCGACGTTCGACAACCCGGCGATGCAGCGGTCTTCGGCCCGTTTCCACAACCCTTTCCTGGACAGGATCGGCAGCCGGGTACTGCCCCGCTTTCTTGCCGTGGTTTCCGACCCGACGATTGAAGCCCACGACGGCGTCCCGTTGTGGGGCCAGCCGCCCGTAGACGACGACGGCCTCCCGGCGCAGCGGACGTTGCTGGTCGAACGCGGCATCCTGAAGACGTTGCTGTCCACGAGGGTGCCGCTCGCGGAGGTGCCGAACAGCACGGCCAGCCGCTGGCGGGACACGCCCGTGCCGGGCAACTTGTTCGTCAACCCCTCGCAGGGGCTCGGCGATGAGGAGCTCCGGCAGGAACTCTTCGCCCTGGCGGCCGACAGGGGTCTCGACCACGCCATTATCGTTCGCCGAATCGGCAGCCGGGCGGCGAAGCTGAATTGGCGCTCCGGCAGATTCCTCGGCGATGGCCGATCGTCCCGCGTGGAGCCACTGATCGGCGTCTACAAGGCCTTCCCGGACGGGCGCGAGGAGCTGATTCCGATCGCTGCATTGCCGACGCTGACGGAGTCCGACTTCAGAAACATCGTTGATGTCTCCGAAGCGACCTCCCGCCACGACACGGGATTCTCACCGTCCGTCGACGGCAGGGCGGTCGGCTTCGCGGCGTCGCCGGTCTCGGTGATTACACCGGCACTCCTCTTTGAGGACGTCAATGTCATGCGACCGACGGCAGACATCCCCACACCCCCTCTGACGCCGCATCCGTTGGCGAAGGGGTGACCGCCACGTACCAGCGGGAGCTCAAGGGGTGTTTTTTGGGGTTTTCTGGACGCTGTAAGTGACAATTCGACCCCTATGCTGTCTGCCACGTTCGTGAAGAACGTCAAGAGGCCCGGTAGCTATTGCGACGACCGCGGCGGGCTCGGGCTCGGCCTCTTGGTCAGCCCCGCGATCCGCGGCCTCAACAAATGCTGGACACAGAGCTTCCGCCGTCAAGTAGGGTTTATGATCCCCTAAGCACTTCGACTGGCACATCGACGACAACGGCGCGTTCGGCTACCGCAGAAACGCCGCGTCCATCGCCGCGGAAGCGGCGCTCGACGGTCTGTATGTCATCCGCACCAGCCTCTCGGAGTCCGAACTCGACGACCAGGGCGCGGTGCGCGCCTACAAGCGCCTGAGCGCGGTGGAGCGGGCCTTCCGCAGCTTGAAGAGCGTCGACCTGAAGGTGCGGCCGGTGTTCCACCGCACCGCCGAACGGGTGCGCGCCCACGTGCTTTTGTGCATGCTGGCCTACTACGTGGAATGGCACATGCGGGAACGGCTGGCGCCGCTGCTGTTCGACGACGAGGACCGGGCCGGCGCCGAGGCGCAACGCACCTCCGTCGTCGCCCCGGCCCGGGTCTCCGAATCCGCCCGGCGCAAGGCCCGCACGAAACGCACCGGGGAGGGCTGGCCCGCGCACAGCTTCCGCACCCTGCTGCGGGACCTGGCCACCGTCACCAAGAACCGCGTGGCGCCCCGTCTCCCCGGCGCCGAACCTTTCGACGTCCTCGCCCGACCCACCGAACTGCAGCGCGAAGCCTTCCGGCTGCTCGGCGTGCGTCTACAATAGTTGTACCCAGTAACCACCCGGTAGAAATCCGTGATCTATCCAAAAATCAATAGGTTAGCTCGGATCGACTCTGGAAGTTCAGACTAAACTCCCGGAAATCCCTACCAGGAATCGCTCCACCATATCCTTGTACGCGAACGCCATCACATCGGACGGGCGAGCCTCGGTTACGGCGTCGATGGTAGGCGGTCGGACCTTCAGCCTGCCGCCGTAAACGCCCCCGATCTCAATGTGCTGGACCACTGGGAAGTGTTCCTCCTCACCGAAGCCCGCGATCACCAATCCTGAGAAAACGTCCAGCGGGAACTCGTCCTTTTCCACGAGGTGGTTCGCGATTTCCCGCAGCATTGTCACGCCTTCGTCACCGACCGGCCCGCCCCGGAACACACGAATCACAGCATCGCTCACGCCACCGGAAATGCGGTCCACGACGTCTCGCGCCCGCACGGTGAAGTAGTCCGCATCTTGCTGGCTCCGCCAGAACTCTAGGCGCGCCCAGCGATTACGTCTTTGGCGGCATCAGCTTGACCGTCCCCACCCGCGTACACGCCGCGTTCCACGAATTCCTTGCTGAAGTCCTCCCGAATGCGCAGGTACTCCGTCTCGACCGCCTGCAGGAAATAGCGATCCTGAATGGCTCTCGGAAACAGCATCTCGTTGCCGTCCAGGAACTGTACCAACGCGTCTCCGTACTCCCGTAACGTTCCGTAGGCCTTTTTCCCTAGTTGTCTTCGGAATAGCTTGATGACCGTCTCCATGGGAACGCCGAGCAGCGAGGCGTTGTTGTAGACCATCACGCCGACAGGCCTGTACTTGGAGAGCGTAAACAGCTTCAGAGCTGAATCTCTGATTTTGAGGCTGTCGCCCGTCTCGACGGTCACCGCGCTATCGGCGGCGAGCGCCACCCCAGTTCGATTCATCACGACTACTTCCGATGTCATGCGTCCACTCGCCTATCGGATTTCTCGCAACGCAGCCTTCGCGGAACTGCGCCAGCGATGATCGACCGCCTCTCTAGCGGCGTTCATCGTCGGGCTCTCCGTCCCCTCGATTGGCATCGCTGCGCTTGATTTTCTCCGCCTTCTTGGGTCGACTCCCAGAGAACGCCATGCGCACTCGCGGCGATGCGCCCGTCCAGCTTCCGAGCCTTTCCTTCGCCCGAATCATCATTGCCCAGGCTCGGGCCGAGGGCACGCCCGTGCCTCGTCCCGGCTCCTGTTCTTCCACCCGGTCCATATTTGCCCGAATCTGGGTTTCGATCTCGGACCGCATCATGGTAAGCCGCTCTGGAGAAACATCCTTCTCCGGTTCCGACCGGAGCACTTCGTCCTCCAGACCCGCCAGCAGCAGATCAAGCCGTCCAACTGGTGTCCTGCTCTCGCTCATCCTAGTCACCTCCCCCGAATCAACGACACTGGTGTAGCAACCGTCGACGTATCCGCCGCAGCGTGCTCGCATATCGTGTCTTGTCCATGCCGATCTCCTGCTGAATCTCTTGCGGCCCTCGCCCGCTAGCCATCGCGGCCAGCACGCATAGCGCCTCACGGTCGCCCTCGAACGCGTCTTCGATCCGCCTGATCGTCTCCTCTGCGGAAACGCGCCGTTCAGGCTGCGCCGTCTCGTCGACAGCGCTAACCACCGCCCCGCCGTCCGTTTCGCGCTCTTCGCCCACCTCCGACTCCGACCGGACCACGGACTGATCCAACCGGCGCCAGTGATCGCTGGCGATGCTCCGCATCGTTTCGCGGAGAAACACTACCAACGGAACCTCCCGGGGCCACCGTCTCCTCCCGTCGAGCAGCCTCTCGATGGCGTCGTGGAGCAGATCGCGCCACGCCACCGCGTGCAGCCCCATGACCCGCAGTCTCGCAATCTTCTCAAGTCGCTCGTGATCCTCGTCGGATAGCTGGCGCAACGCCTCCGCGCACTCTTCCGAGGTCGCCAATTCCCGTTGCACCACACTCATCCAGTCGGCCTCGCCGATCTTCCCTACCACCATAATGCTCACCACGACCGCACCTGCGGACATCGCCGCTACTTCGGTTTCGCGCGTCGAGTGTCCGAATGTCCGGAGCTCGGCAGCATAAGGGGGTACGAATCCTGCCACCAACCGAGGGAGCCTCCTGCATGGCCGACGACCCCATCCCCATCGAAGTCCCGGACTTGGACAACAAGGTCCAGATCGACAAGGACTATTTCGAAGCGCCCACACCCCTGATGACAGGCCGCGAGCTTCTTGAGCTTGCTGGCAAGAAGCCGCCCGACGATTTCGCCATCTACCTTAAGGTGAAGGGTGGCCAGCCCGAGCGCATCGAACTCGACCAGAAGATCGACCTCAGCCGCCCCGGTGTGGAACGCTTCCTGACCCTTCCCCTTGATCAGACGGAAGGATTCGGGGCACGCCGCGAGTTCGCCCTTCCCGAGGACGATGTCGACTGGCTCGCCGACGCACCGCACAGGTTCGAACTCGTCGCCGAGGGCGGCGTCCTGCGCGTCGTGCTTTACAGCTTCCCCGTTCCCCCTGGGTACAACCGCCGGGCCGTGGACGTCAACGTGCGTATCGAGTCCGGATACCCGGACACTCAGATCGACATGGTCTACGTCCATCCCGAACTCCAACGCCTCGACGGGGTTCCGATTGGTGCCACGTGCCCTGAAGCGTTCGACGGCAAACAGTGGCAGCGCTGGAGCCGACACCGCACGCCGGCTAACCCCTGGCGGCCCGGCGTCGACAACCTAGCCACCCACTTCGCCCTCGTCGAACACTGGTTCCAGCGCGAACTGCGGGAAGGCTGAGGCCGTGCCGAACGCTTCGCTCACGCTGACCCGCAGCCAGCACGCCGACCTCTTGGCGCACCTCTTCCCGCGCGACGGCTGTGAGGCCGTGGCGATCGCCCTTTGCGGCCTACGGCGGGGTAAGCATAGGATTCGCCTGCTCGTCCGCGAGTTGGTGCCCATCCCCTACGACACCTGCTCCGACCGGCAGCCGAACCGCGTTACCTGGCCCACACACGTCCTGCCGCCGCTCCTTGAGAAGGCGCATGCCCGAGGACTCGCCGTGCTCAAGATCCACGGTCACCGGCGCGAGTCGTCCTTTTCTGCCATCGACGACCGCGCCGACCGCGTCCTCTTTCCTTCGGTTCACCTATGGACCGAGGTCGGCCCGCATGGAAGCGCCATCGCCTACCCCGACGGTCGCATGATCGGCAGGCTTGTCGATAGCCAGGGCGCGTTCGAACCCTTGTCGTTGGTCAACGTCGTCGGCGACGATTTGCCCTTCTGGCCATCCGTTGCGGACTCTGTCTGCGTTCCCGAGTTCGCGCGCCGCGTGGCTCAGACATTCGGCGCCGGCACTTACGAACGCCTCCGCCGTCTCCGCGTCGCCGTAGTCGGCTGTTCCGGCACGGGCAGCCCTTTGATCGAGCAACTCGCGCGCAATTGCGTAGGTGAGCTTGTTCTCGTCGACCCAGACCGCGTGGAGGAGAAGAACCTCAACCGCATCGTGAATGCCACAATGGACGACGCCCGGAAAGGCCGCCTGAAAGTAGATGTCGCTGCCCGGACGATCCGGGCGATGGGCCTTGGCACCGTCGTCCAGACCTATGCGCGCAGCCTTTTTGATCCCGTCGCCGTCCGCGCCGTTGCCAGCTGCGATGTCGTCTTCGGCTGCATGGACTCCATCGACGGGCGACACCTTTTGAATAAGCTAGCGACTTTCTACCTCCTCCCGTACTTCGACCTCGGCGTCAAACTTGAGGCCGACGGTCACGGCGGCGTCGACCAAGTGTGCGGAACTGTCCATTACCTCCAACCGGGCGGGTCGAGCCTTCTCAGCCGTCGCGTGTACACCATGGACCAGGTTCGTGCCGCCGGCCTTCACCGAACTGACCCCGACGCCTACCGTGCCCAGCTCGACGACGGCTACATTCGCGGAGTTCAGGAGGACCGCCCCGCCGTTGTCCAGCTGAATTCGCTACTTGCCAGCCTTGCAGTCAACGAGTTCCTAGCTCGACTCCACCCGTTCCGGCTCGATCCTAACGCCGATTACGCCATTCACCGCCTCAGCCTCAGTCATGGCATTTACGAGCATGAGGACGATGGCAAACCTTGTCCCGTCTTGGCCCGGCACGTCGGTCGGGGCGATGTATCCCCGCTTCTGGACTGGGCCGAACTCAGCCTCACCAAGAACGCCGCGTGAGTTCACCGTTGCGACTCTGGTGGTGCCTAGTAGAGCGCTCCGGACTACGCCCGGGATTCGCCACTGTCACTGTCGACTATCTGCCCGATGTCCTCGCCCCGAATCGACTCTATCTGATCGGCGACGCCGCCTGTCCGTGGTCCGCTGCACTGCTCTGTCCGTGTGGATGCGAAGCTACGATACAACTCAGCTTGCTTCCCCACGACAAGCCCGGCTGGAGCGCTGTGCGCCACTTCAGCGGCTCAGTCTCTCTTCGGCCCTCCGTCTGGCGGAAGCGCGGGTGCCGCAGCCACTTCTTCCTGCGGCGCGGTCGCATCGTATGGTCGGCCCATTCTCCGTCGCACTTCGACACGCCTTGCTCTGCGCTCACCGATCACCAACCGGATTTCGAGCGCGAATCCATGCAGCCGCGTCACTGACACCAGAGTGATTCGAAGGCAACCAGTCGGTCGCTAGCATTGACTCAACAGTCAACACCCTTGGTATCGCAAGGAGCATCCCGACACGACAACTCCGTTAGCAACGGGCACCGGGAGCCCAACGTTGCTGTCTAGAGTATCGTGTACATTCCAGTACGAAAAGCAGTACTGACGCTGGAATCGGCGAATAAATGGAGTCAAATCAGTGTGCTGAATTCGCAGCATTGGGCCAGGTGAGCCACCATGAGGTGAACGGAGGTGTGCCGCTTCGGTGGCTTGGCGAGCTTTCAATGACTCGGCGGAATCGATTTGAGAGATCCTTGGTTCGTTAGATCCAATCACTCCTGGTTACAAAGGTGTCCTTTGTTCACAGAATAGCGGGCCGTTTCCTCAGTCCTGATCTCGCGACTGGTGTCATCGGCTAGCCTCCTATCGTCAAGGCAGGTTGAGCGAATACAAGCTAGGCTTTTCGGCGTAAGGTTGTTCATTCTCGTCTGTCCTCGTTCGGTGGTTTCCCGAGATACTCCGGCGGTACACTAGTGGCCATGAAGCCTCGTTCTATCCGCGTTACGGTGTGTCTTGCCTTCTCGATGATGGTCATCTCGGCTTCGGTCGGCGAGGTCGTCAGGGACCATTCACCGTCTGAGCCGACGGAGATCTTGTCTGTCCCGTGTCACGCGCGGATCGACGTTCGGACCAACACCCTCATTGGTGTGTTCTGCGGCGACATTAGACTGCCGTTGCGGTTCGACGACGATGAACTGATCGCCCTTGCATTACCAGAGACTAAACCGAAGGAAGATCCTGAGTCCTCGTCACCTCGCCAGTTTCGATGCAGATCCCTTCTGGAGCTTCAGGCGCAAGCGTCTCTTATTCTGATACCTCCGGCCAACGAAGGGGGGGTGGACGCAGAGGTGATTTTGCATGGACGAAGAATGGACGTGAATTACCGACGCGCCGGGCTGACGGAACAATGGTATCGGTACAACTCCCTGTCTATTGAATTGACGCCGGATCTCATGGCCAAGTATGAGGACGGTCAGGGCGGGTACTCTTTCTTCCGGTGTTCGCTTACTGATGAAAGCGATTGACTTTGCATAGCCCGTTTGTCGACGAGGTCTATTCGTTGCTACTTGTCCTGCCACGGAGGCGCGAGTTGCCAATCTTGTTGATCGCACGCAGTGATGCGTCTTGAGCTGTGGTGCCCAGGGTGGGATTCGAACCCACACGCCCTAAGGGCACAGGATTCTAAGTCCTGCTTGTCTACCAGTTTCAACACCTGGGCCATGTTGTATTGGCGCTAACTCGGGTTGAGGTGCACCTTGATCGATTTCGTGGACTTGTCTAGTGCCGTCTCGAACGCCGTCTGCACGTCGTCCAGCGAGAAGCGATGGGTGATCAGGGAACGTGCGGCTTCCACGTTGTCGGCGATGATCTCGAGCGCGACCTGGTAGTCGGAGCGGCCGTCACGCGCCGAGTAGACCATGGAGCCGACGATCTCGACTTCCGGCCCCGACAGGTAACGCCCGTCGATGGTGAGGGTGGGGACCGTGAACACACCGAGGACCAGTACGCGCCCCTTCGGGCGTACCGCTCGCTGTGCCTGAATCAAGGCGTCGCCATGACCGCCCACCGTTTCCACCGAGACGTCGATGGCCCGTAGCGACATCAGTTCTTCCAGGCGCGCCTTGCCGGCCTCGCTTTCGTCTATCACTTCGTTCGCGCCGCACTTGAGGGCGGCATCGCGCTGGTGCGGATGGCGGGCCAGGACGATGACCCGAGCGCCTCGCGCGCGGGCTGCGAGAATCGCGGTGAGTCCGATCGTGCCGGCGCCCACGATGAGGACGGTCTCGGCGCCCTTGAGGCGCACCCTTTCGAAGCCATGCACGGAACAGGCAAGCGGCTCGGCCAGGGCACCGACCTCGGTGTCGACGCCACTGGGGACGCGGTACACGGTGTTTGCGGGCACATTGACGAACTCGCTCATGCCGCCGTCGACGCCTGCGCCGATCAGGCCACGTTCGGTGCATATGTTGTAGTCGCCGGACATGCAGAAGCGGCAGAAACCGCATCGCAGCAGGGGTTCGATGCCGACGACATCGCCCTCCTTGACGTGCCGGACACCGCCGGGCACGGCGCTAACCGTGCCGGAGATTTCGTGTCCCGGAGTCCTGCCCACGCGTGGATCAAAGTCGCCACGGAACGAGTGCAGGTCGGAGCCGCAAATGCCCGCGCTGCCAACGGCGATCTGCACCTCCTGGGCCTTCGGTGCGACGCGTTCGCTCGCGCTGACCTCGAGTCGCCCGGCGACCTCCGTCCAGCGGGCCGACTTGAAGGTACCTTGTTGCATATCCGGTGACTCCGCCCGCAGCACTGTGCGGGAATAGGTTTACGCTCGAAAGTACCACAGCGCGCGGCGCCGCCCAAAAAGGTGGCGCAGGAGCGTGGCATCTCCCCTCTGCAGGTTCGATGCCTGGTGACTCAGGCAGGCAGCAGTGCGACCTCGGCTTCCAGCTCTACCGGGACGCCGAACGGCAGCTCCGCGACGCCGATGGCGGATCGCGAATGCCGGCCTTTGTCGCCGAACACCTCGAGCAGCAGATCGGAGAAACCGTTGATGACGCCTGGCAGCGCATCGAATCCTGGCGCGGCGTTCACCATGCCAAAGGCCTTTGTCCACTCGATGCGGTCAAGGTCGATGCCGGCGGCCTCGAGGCTCGAGATCATGACGAGCGCGACCTGTCGGGCGGACTGGTAGGCCTCATCGGGACTCACCTCGGCACCGACCTTGCCAAGCGGTCCGAAGAGTTCGCCGTCGGTGTCGAAGGGCAGGTGTCCCGCGATGATGGCGCGGTTCCCCACGATCCGGACCGTCTCGAATCGCTGTCCGGCAATCCGCATCGGGGGTGGCAGCGCAAGTCCCAGTTCCGCCAGGCGCTCCTTGATGGCCAATGGTTCTACTCCCTGGTGACGATGGGACGCCAGCATAGACGGCGGCGGACCGATGTCCAGTGGCGAGATGAGCCGCTTGCCTGTCGCTTCCGGGTGGGGGCTTCGTCAACCTTCCTGCTTTCTTACCACAGCATCGGCCTCCCGCATTCGGCGCAACGCGGCATCGAAGAAATCTTCGCCCCCGGCGCCTCCTGCCTTTGTGACCAGGGAAATGGGGTCCTTACCTGCCGCGTGACAGTAACCGCCGCCGAGATAGTCAAACGAGGAGACCCGAAGCCGGTCGATGCCCAGCGTATCGATGACCTTTCCGGAGGTTTCTCCGCCGGCTACCACGAACTTGCGGGCGCCGAGTCCGTGCAGGCGGCCCGTGACGCGGCCCAGCAGGCTTTCGGCCAGGTCTGCGGCGCCCTGTCGGCCAAGCACTGCCTGTGCGCGCTCGACACCGTTGGGATCGGTTGTCGTGGCAATACCGACCGGTCCGTGTTCCAGCCTGTCTGCGGCCCAGTCGACGATCCTGTCGGCCGTGTTGGGGTCGCCGGCGGCTTGCAACAGGTCGACCCTGAACAGGGGGTGACGCTGCTCGAACGCCGCGATCTGGCGATTGGTATTCGGGCTGCAGCTCCCGGACAGCACCACCTCGTATCCGGGGGCTGGCGGCAGCAGCCGAACTGGTTCTGTCGTTTCCCGTCCCTGCCGCCAGTTGCGGGCCAGGTAGATCGGCAACGTGTCGGCACCCGTGCTTAACGGCGCGTCAGCCGCCAGTTCCGCGATTCGGGCGACATCCTCGTTCTCGATGGCGTCCGCTATGAAGAACGACGTGCCATTGCGTACCTGCTCGGCGAGAAACTCCTCGGCGGCGGGTTCCGCACTGTGCAGAACGCGAAGGGGCAGCAACCCGACCTTGACCCGGCTCTGTGCCTGCAGCACTTCCAGCAGGTTCGAGTTGGTCATGGGTGTCGCCGGATCACGGCTTGCCCCGGATTCGTGCAGCATCCTGTCGTTCACGAAGAGTCGTCCGAGGTACACGGTGGCGCCGCGCCAGGTTGGGCAGAAGAGGACGTGGTCGGCTCCCGTCAAATGCATCAGGTCCTCAGAGACGGGTCCGATGTTTCCCTTCTCGGTCGACATGAAGAGCGCGCTGTACTTGTAGTAGATACGTTTCGCGCGCTTGGCGAGCAGCGCCTCGGCAGATCGCCGGGCATCGGCGATGGCTTCTTCCGGCGGCAGCAACCGGATCTTCCGGCCGATCACAACCGCCTCGGCGTCCCCGTCGAGTTCGGCAAGCCCCCGGGTAGACGTCACCAGCGGGCAGGGAACGCCTTCGCCTTCCAGCAGGCTGGCGACCATCATGCCGCCGGTCAGGTCGTCCGCAATGACGCCGAGTTCAAGCAATCAAAAGACCTGGGCAGGGGTGAAATGCGGCGAAGACGAAGCCGCCGGCGGATTCCATGGCGCTAACGACTGCGCAGAACCGTTCCGGCGAACGCCCCCGCATGCTCCCCGTCCTGCATGAAGTGTTGCCCGTTGACGAACATGTGCCGGTAGCCCTGGGCCTCCTGGATGAAGCGGCCGGCGCTGGCGGGGAAGTCGTGCACGTATTCCACGCCGCGTAGCTTCAGCGCCTCGAAATCGATGACATTGATGTCGGCGAACGAACCCGCGGTCAACGAGCCGCGGCCCTTGAGATCGTACAGGCTGGCTGGTTCGCCGGTGAGCTTGTGGATCCCCTCCTCGATACTGAACTTGCCGCGTTCGCGCACCCAGTAGGTGAGAAAGTGCGTCGGCAGACCGGCATCCATGACCACGCCGCAATGCGCGCCCGAGTCGCCCAGACCCAGTACCACGTTCGGATCGTTGAGCATGCGCTCCACAGCTTCCATTTCCGGATTGATGAACGGGTAGTTGAACAGGGCCATCCCGTCTTCCGCGAGCGACAGCTCGATGAACGCATCCGGTGCGCTGGTGCCGAGGCGTGCCGCATAGGCGCTCAGGGTTTGTGTCGGGTCAAGGTCATAGCGCGGGTCCGTACGCGACATCAGGTACAGCTCATCGAAGTCCATGGGCAGCGTGGCGGACAGCGCCTGTTCCACCATGGCGGCCCGGTGGGCCGGATCACGCAGCTTGGCCAGTTTTCTGTCCATGGGCAGGTCACGCAGGGCCCGGAACGCCGGCACCACGCTGTCGAACGGCGTGCGGTTCTGAAAGCCGTAGAGGACGGCAATGGGGTGGGTGGTCGATTGCATCCGGATCCTCGCACCCTTGTCGTTGCTTTCCGCCAGCCTGCGCAACGCCTGGCCGTAGGCTTGCGGGGCGGCGCGCGTCTGGGTGAGACCGAAAGTCGCGGGGCGGCCGGTCGCGAGGCAGACATCGGTGATCCAGCTGAGTTCCCTGTCGATATTCTGGAGAATGTCCCGGCGCGTCGCCTCGTCGTCCTTGCCGAGGAAACCCGGGACCCCCTCGACCACGCCCTTGCCGTGCTCGGCCAGGGCCGCGCAAATGCCTTGCAGTTCATCGGGTGACGCATGGGTGCCGGGCACGACATCGCCGTCCGGGGTGCGATGCATCGGGGAACGCGAGGTGGAGAAGCCGAGCGCCCCCTCCGCCAGTGCTTCCGATACCGCTTCGCGCATGGTGGCTATCTCGTCGGATGTGGGGGGCTTGTTCTGCAGCGCGTCTTCACCCATGGCGTAGAGCCGAAGGGCGCAGTGGCCCACGAGGCCACCGACGTTGATGCCCTTGGGAATGCCGTCTAGCGCACGAAGGTACTCGCCGTAGGTCTCCCAGTTCCACGAAAGGCCGCTGTTGATGCTCTTGGCCGGAACGTCCTCCACGGACTCCATCAATCGCGCAAGGTAATCCCTGTCGCCGGGTTTGCACGGTGCAAAGGTGACGCCGCAGTTCCCCATCACCGCCGAGGTCACCCCGTGCCAGCAGGACGACGACGCAATCGGGTCCCAGAAGACCTGGGCATCGAGATGGGTGTGGATGTCGATGAAACCGGGTGTGACCAGGTGACCATCCGCCTCGATGGTCCGCTTCGCCTTGCCGTCGACGTCGCCGACCGCTGTAATCCTGTCACCGTTAACCGCAACATCGCCGACATATGACGGCGCCCCCGTTCCGTCAACGATGTTTCCGTTCCTGATGATCAGGTCGTGCGCCATGACGATCCCCGGTTCGGTTGCTGCGGTTTCGCAGACTGGAAGAGCATCTCACATTGTGGCCGCGACGGTGTCGTGACTCTAACCCAACGCCGCACGTGCGTTGCGGAACAGGCGCAGCCAGGGGCCGTCTTCGCCCCAGTCCGCGGGATGCCAGGAATTCTGTATCGAACGGAAGACGCGCTCCGGGTGGGGCATCATTACCAGTGCGCGGCCGTCGGCCGAAGTCGTGCCGGCCAGGGCATCGCGCGACCCGTTGGGATTCATCGGGTAAGTCTCGGTCGCCTCGTTCAGGCCGTCGACGTATTGCAGGATGGGTGCGGGTGCCGGGTCGAGGAACTCTGCGCGTCCCTCGCCGTGGGCGACGGCTATGGGCAGGGCGCTACCCGCCATGCCGTCGAGCCAAGGAGAACTGTTGGCATTGACGCGCACGACGACGGACCGGCCCTCGAACTGCTCGGAACGGTTGCGCGCAAAGCGCGGCCAGGCGTCTGCGCCCGGGATCAGGGCCTTGAGCCGGGACAGCATCTGGCAGCCGTTGCAGACGCCGAGGGTCAGGGTGTCGCGCTCAAAGAACGCCTGGAAATCGTCCCGCGCGCGCGGGTCGAACAGGATCGACTTGGCCCAGCCGCCGCCGCCGCCCAGTACGTCGCCATAGGAAAATCCGCCGCAGGCTGCGAGTGCGGCGAAGTCTGCCAGCGAGGCCTGTCCAGAGAATATGTCCGACGTGTGCACATCCACCGCATCGAAGCCGGCGCGATGGAATGCCGCCGCCATTTCTATCTGGCCGTTGACCCCCTGCTCGCGGAGGATGGCGACGCGTGGCCTCGCGCCCGAGGCAACATAGGGAGCGGCCACGTCGGCGGCGGGGTCGAAGCCCAGCTTCGGAACCATCCGGGTCTTCGAGTCATCGATGCCAGCAAGCTCCTGGTTCGCGCAATCCGCGTCGTCTCGGATGTGCTGCATGCGGTAGCTGGTTTCGCTCCAAAGGCGTTCCAGGGCCGCGCGCGTGCTTTCATACGCGCCGATGGTGATCCTCTCGTCGGTTCGGGGCGTTGCCACCAGGCGCGCGGCAAGGCCTGCCGCCCGCGCATCGCGCAACAGGGCTGGAAGTTCGGCCGCAGCGATCTCGACCACTACTCCTGGTTCCTCGGCAAACAATGCGGGTAGGCTCGCTTCTTCGATATCGAGTCCAGCTCTGGCGGCGAACGCCATCTCGAGCAGCGTGACGATGAGCCCGCCGTCGGATCGGTCGTGGTACGCGCTGAAGCGTCCCGCACCAATCCACGAGATTATGAATTCGAGCAATGTCTTGAACGCCTGAGGGTGGTCGATGTCAGGAACTTCGTCTCCGAGTTGCCCGTAACACTGTGCCAGGACGCTCGCTCCCAGGCGCACCTGGTCGCCGGGCATTTCGATGAGTACGAGTACGGTATCTTCGGCCTTGAGAAACGGCGTCAGGGTCCGGCGCGCATCCGTGACCGGGGCAAAGGCGCTGATGTTGAGAGACACCGGCGAAAGCACCACGCGGTCCGTGTTGCCATCCTGCCAGCGGGTGCTCATGGAAAGGCTGTCCTTGCCGACGGGAATCGCGATGCCGAGCGCCGGACAGAGATCCAGCCCGATGGCGGCCACGGCGTCATACAGCGCCTGGTCCTCGTCCTCCAAGCCGGCGGCGGCCATCCAGTTGGCGGAAAGTACGACCCGCGACAGTCCGTCGATCGGTGCGGCGACGAGATTCTGGAGCGCTTCGGCAACCGCCATGCGCGCCGCTGCCGCCGGGTCCACGATCGCGGCTGGCGAACGTTCGCCCATGGCCATGGCCTCACCGGTCAGGCCATCGTGGTCCGCGAGGGTGACCGCGACGTCGGCCACCGGAACCTGGTATGGACCTACCATCTGATCGCGGGCCACAAGGCCGGTGATACTGCGGTCGCCGATGGTGATGAGGAACTTCTTCGATGCGACTGCGGGAAAACGCAGCACGCGGGTCAGGGCATCTTCGAGGTTTGGCGCGTTCTCTCCATCCAACGTCGTAGGCGTGGCGGGCCGGACCCTGCGGACGAACGACCGGCGCATCTTTGGCGGCTTGCCGAACAACGCGGCCAGCGGCAGGTCTATCGGGGATTCGCTGGCGAGGCGATCGGTCACCTCGATGCGCCTGTCGGCGTGCGCTTCGCCGACGACGGCGAAGGGACACCGCTCCCGGTCGCAGATGTGCTCGAATATCGAGAGGTCCTCGGGCGCCACGGCCATGACGTAACGCTCCTGCGCCTCGTTGCACCAGATTTCCATGGGCGACATCCCCTCGTCGGCGTTGGGCACGTCACGCAGCTCGAAGCGCGCGCCGCGCGAGGCATCGGCTGCCAACTCGGGCAGTGCGTTGGACAGGCCGCCCGCGCCGACGTCGTGGATGATGCGCAACGGGTTTTCGTCTTCCAATGCGCAGCAGCGGTCGATGACCTCCTGGCAGCGCCGTTGCATCTCGGCGTTGTCGCGCTGCACCGAGGCGAAGTCGAGTTGGGAGTCGCTCTCGCCCGAGCCCATGCTCGACGCCGCGCCGCCGCCAAGCCCGATCAGCATGGCGGGCCCGCCCAGGACGATCAGTTTCGTACCTTCCGGGACGTCGGCTGCGTCGATGTGTTCGCCGCGAATAGTGCCGACGCCGCCGGCGATCATGATGGGCTTGTGGTAACCCCAGTACCACTCCGGCCGCCGGGCGTGGGGAAACTCGAAGGTGCGGAAATAGCCGCCGATTGCGGGCCGGCCGTACTCGTTGTTGAAGCCCGCCGCGCCGATAGGGCCTTCCAGCATGATGTCGAGTGCGCTTGCGATCCTGTCGGGCTTGCCGATGGGACGTTCCCAGGGCTGGGGGTCGCCGGGGATATTGAGATGCGACGTGGTGTAGCCGACCAGCCCCGCTTTCGGCTTGGAGCCCCGGCCGACGGCGCCCTCGTCGCGTATTTCGCCGCCGGAGCCCGTGGCGGCGCCCGGATAGGGCGCGATGGCGGTGGGATGGTTGTGGGTCTCCACCTTCATGAGGATGTGGGCCGGTTCGCGCTTCGCCCGGTACACCTGGTCTTCGGGGTCAGGAAAGAAGCGGTTCGCAACCGGGCCTTCGATCACCGCGGCATTGTCGGAGTAGGCCGAGAGGACACCTGCGCCATTGATGCGGCGGTAGGTGTTCCGGATCATCTCGAACAGCGACGCGGGCGCTTCGATGCCATCGATCTCCCAGTCCGCGTTGAAGATCTTGTGCCGGCAGTGCTCCGAGTTCGCCTGGGCGAACATCATGAGTTCCGCGTCGGTCGGATCGCGGTCGAGATCCGCATACTGCGCGATGAGGTAGTCGACCTCGTCCTCGGAAAGGGCGAGCCCGAGGCGAATGTTGGCTGCGCCGATGTCGCCGCGCGGGAAGGTCACCAGGGGCCGCGGCTCGCTGCGGGAGAAGACGCCTTCATGGGTATCTTCATCGAATCGGACCACCTCCGTCATGCGATCGTGCAGCAGTGCGGCCAGGTCGCGATTGCCGCTGCCTGCGAGGTGCCATCGAATGCCCCGCTCCACCCTCGACACCTTGTCGAGGCCGCACCGCTTGAGTACATCCGTCGCCTTGCTGGACCAGGGCGAAATGGTCCCCGGTCGGGGTGCCACGGTGCAGAAGTAAGCGACTTCATCGGACGATGGGTGGGCTGCCCACCCGTCGGTCAGCAGTTCCAGGACCGTGCGTTCCTCTTCGGTGGTGAGTGGCGCGGCAAGGTCGAGGAAATGCACGAAATCAGCGCTGGCAGCCTCGACGCGAGGGTCCGCCCCGCGTAGCGCATCGAGGTATCTTCGCAGCCGCGCCGGCGTGAACGCGGGTGCGCCGGCGATGGTCCGGATGGTCGAATCGCTCACGCGCTTTTCCTTTTCTCCCGGAAGAACTCTGCAAGCAGTTGGCCGCACTCAGCCGCCAGCACGCCGCTCGTGACCGCGATGCGCCAGTTGAATGCCGGTGATTCCAGCGTTGCGGAGGCGCCCGCCTTGGGTTCATGCGCGCCGAACACCAGGCGCTCGATGCGGGCGTGGATCATGGCGCCCACACACATGGTGCACGGCTCGATCGTGGCGTACAGCGTGGTGCCCGGCAGGCGGTAGTTGCGGGTGGCGCGGCAGGCGGCGCGCAGTGCGACGATCTCGGCGTGGCAGGTCGGATCGCATTCGGAGATCGGGGCGTTGTGGCCGATGCCGATCAGTTCATCTCGGGCATTCACCACGACGGCGCCCACCGGCACTTCGCCGGCCGTGCGGGCGCGCTCTGCCTCGTCGAGCGCGCGCCGCATCCAGAACTGATCGCCCGGCCCCACCAAACAGCTACCCTGGCTGCAACTCCATGAGCCCGTGTTCGAGGAAATCCGCTGTCTCTTTCCTGGAACGCAACCTGACGAAACTGATATGTGAGTACTCAGGCGTTGCAAAAGCGGTCGCGTATCTCCTGCGGAGTTTCGGGAACGATGAAATCGTCCACAGGATCATGGAATCACGGGTAAAAATATGTTTCCAAAGCGTCTCCCTGTTGCCTGCCCACAGCTCTTCCCGCTTCCATCCCCTGACCAGGCATCTCCGTATCATTCGATAAAGCACGACACGAAACGGCAGATCCAGGTACACGACGGTCTGCACGCGTCTCCACTTGATGGGTTGGGTTCGTTGGTAGTTGCCGTCCAGCACCCAGTCGTCGGAGGACAGGGCTTGCTCCAGCCTGGGAAAGAACTCTTCGTCGGTTGATTCAGTCCAGTTCGGTTGCCAGAACAGCGCATCCATCTCGATATAAGGAATGTTGCATCTTTGGGCGATCTGTCTCGCGAAAGTGGTCTTGCCACTTCCACTGGTCCCTACGACATTGATCCTCATTCCCACTCTATGGTGGCGGGCGGTTTGCTTGCGATGTCATAGACGACTCGCGAGACGTCTTCGATCTCGTTCATGATGCGATTCGAAACGGTGCCCAACAGGTCGTGGGGCAGTTGCGCCCAGCGGGCAGTCATGAAGTCGGTGGTCTCGACCGCGCGCAGGGCGATGACGTGGGCGTAGCGGCGGGCATCCCCGACGACGCCGACGGAATTTACGGGTAAGTAGACGGCGAACGCCTGGTGGACCCGGTCGTAGTAGTCGGCGCGGCGCAGTTCTTCCATGAAGATCGCATCGGCGCGGCGAAGCACATCGAGATACTCGCGCCGAACTTCGCCGATCACGCGCACCGCCAGTCCGGGACCGGGAAACGGATGGCGAAACACGAGTTCCCGCGGCAGCCCGAGGGCAAGTCCCACCCTGCGCACCTCGTCCTTGAAAAGGTCGCGCAGGGGCTCGACCAGCTTCAGGTGCATTCTTTCCGGCAGGCCGCCGACGTTGTGGTGCGACTTGATGACGTGCGCCTTGCCGAACTTCGAGGCGGCGGACTCGATGACGTCGGGATAGATCGTGCCCTGGGCGAGCCACCGCACACCCTCGAGCTTCTCGGCCTCGCGCTGGAACACGTCGATAAAGGTGGCGCCGATACACTTGCGCTTGGCCTCGGGGTCGTCGAGACCATGCAACGCCCCGAGAAACTCGTCCGTAGCGTCGACGGTGACGAGATGCGGGTCGAGGGCGTTGGACATGCGGTAGAACGCCGCCTCGACCTCCTTGCGTTCGTTGAGGCGCAGCAAGCCATTGTCGACGAAGACGCAGGTCAGTTGATCGCCGATGGCTCGATCGAGCAGCGCCGCGGCGACGCTCGAATCGACGCCGCCGGACAGCCCGAGCACGACGCGTTCATCTCCGACGGCGGCACGCACCTCGCGGATGGCGCGCTCAACGATCTGTTCCGCTGTCCAGGTGCCGTTGCAGCCGCAGATGTCGCGCGCAAAGCGGTCGAGAATCTCGGCCCCGTTGCGCGTATGCGTGACTTCCGGGTGGAACTGCACGCCATAGAGGTGCCGCGACGCATCCGACATCGCGGCGATCGGCGCATTCGGGGTGCTCGCCGCCACTTCGAAACCCGGTGGCAGAGACACGACCTTGTCGCCGTGACTCATCCATACCGGCAGCGGTCCATCGGTCCCGAATCGCCCCAGCAGGCCATCGGCGCCGTCGTCCACGATGTCGATCTCGGCACTGCCGAACTCCCGCTTGGAAGAGGGTTCCACGGCGCCGCCGAGCTGGCTTGCCAGCGCGTGCATGCCATAGCAGATACCGAGCACGGGGACGCCGGCTTCGAGCACCTGGTCCGGAATGCGGGGCGTCTCGATCTCGGTCACGGTTTCCGGGCCGCCGGACAGAACCACTCCTCGCGGCGAAAAGGCATCGACGAATTCGGCGGGCATGTCGAACGGGTGAACCTCGCAGTACACGCCGGCCTCGCGCACGCGCCTGGCGATCAGTTGCGTGTACTGCGACCCGAAATCGACGATCAGAAGCCGGTCGTCCGGCAAGCTTTTGTGCAAGTACGTCTCCGGCAACGGAGGAGACGCCGACACTTCCTCGCGCGTCGACCGTCGGGGAAGCTCCCCCGGCTGAGGGCTCCGATCCGGCAGGGGATCATCGAAAACGGGCACGGGCGTCTGTCGGTTTGCGCGCTTCTCAGCCAATCGGGTAGTTCGGCGGTTCTTTGGTGATCGAGACGTCGTGTACGTGACCTTCCGCGAGGCTCGCCGACGAGATCTTCACGAACTTGGTCGACTTGCGCATGGCATCGATATCTTTCGACCCGGTGTATCCCATGGAGGCGCGGACCCCGCCCATGAGCTGGTGCACGATGGGACTCGCCGGCCCGCGATACGGTACCCGGCCTTCGATCCCCTCGGGCACGAGCTTGCCGTTGTCGCCGTCGGGTTCCTGGAAGTAGCGGTCGCCGGATCCGAACTCGCCACCCATGGCCGCGATGGACCCCATGCCCCGGTAGGACTTGTAGGTCCGCCCCTGGTACAGCTCGACTTCTCCGGGCGCTTCGTCCGTGCCGGCAAGGAGCGCGCCGACCATGACCACACTGGCGCCCGCGCCGATGGCCTTGGCGATGTCCCCGGAGAAGCGGACCCCTCCGTCCGCGATGACGGGGATGTCGTCCTCCCGGGCTTCCTCCGCGACCTCGGCGACCGCCGTGATCTGCGGCACGCCTATACCGGAAACAACGCGTGTCGTGCAGATACTGCCGGGGCCGATACCGACCTTGACGCAGTCCACGCCTGCGCCAATCAATGCGCGGGCGCCTTCCTTCGTCGCCACATTGCCGCCGACCAGTGGCAGCTTCGGATACTTCTGCTTGATCCAGCTTATGCGGTCGAGGACGCGCTGCGAGTGGCCGTGGGCGGTGTCCACCACCAGCACATCGACGCCCGCCTCGACCAGCGCGGCGACCCGGTCGTCGGTGTCCTCGCCGGTGCCGACCCCGGCGCCGACGCGAAGTTGACCAAGGTCGTCCTTGCAGGCATTCGGAAATCGCTGCGCCTTGGTGATGTCCTTGACGGTCACCATGCCGGTGAGCTGGGAGCCGCCGGTAAGCAGGATCTTCTCGATACGATTACGGTGCAGCAGGTCGGTGATCTCCTCGAAGGTCGCGCCCTCGGGGGCCGTGACCAGGCGTTCCTTGGGCGTCATCACTTCGGATACAGGTGCGTCGAGGCGCTGTTCGAACCGGATGTCGCGACTGGTGACGATGCCGAGCAGCTTGTTGCCCCGAACCACGGGAACCCCGGAAATGTTGTGCTCCGCCGTCAGTTCCAGCAGGTCCCGCACGGTGCGTTCGGGGCCGATGGTGACGGGGTCTCGGATGATGCCGCTCTCGTACTTCTTGACCAGCCGCACCTCGCGCGCCTGGCTTTCGAACGGCATGTTCTTGTGCACGATGCCGATGCCGCCTTCCTGTGCCATGGCGATGGCCAAACGCCCTTCGGTGACGGTGTCCATGGCGGCGGACATCAGCGGAATGTTGAGGCCGATGTCGTGCGTCAGGCGGGTTCTGAGGTCGACTTCGGAGGGCAGGACACGCGAATACGCAGGCAGGAGCAGGACATCATCGAAGGTGAGCGCTTCCTGCACGATCCGCAGCATGTCAAACTCGGATTGGCTAAACACGCGATGGTACGCCCCGACTCCCATGGAGTAAATAGCGAAGGGCAGGGCAATACCGATTGGGGTAAGATGTGCCGTTTTACCTGCCGAAGCCCCCAGTTCATGATTTCCCCAACGCGCACCCCGACACCGGCAATATGGCGTCGCGCGCGGGGACCGATCACTGCGGCCCGGTCACCGGTCAAGGAGCCGTTCCCGGGCAACGAGTGTGGGTCCCTGGTCGCCGGCAGGAGCGCCGCCGCTTGAGGATTGGGGGCATGCACAGCGGCGGTGGCGGCCGCTGGGGTGGCAGCGTGGTCGGCGCACCCCAGCGCGAACGGGCGTCGTTCCAGCATCTGGGCCACCTGAAGCGGCTGATGCCGTACGTGCGGCGCTATGCCGTTGTTCTGGCGTGGGGTGTTGTCGGACTGCTCATCGCGCGGCTGGCCCTGTACCTGATTCCGTGGGCCCAGAAGCTGGCGATCGAAAGCCTCGAAGATCCGGCGGCCGAACCCTACCTGGTGATTCCGGCGCTCCTTATCCTCGGTGTGGTGGCCTCGCAGTTCGCCATCTATGTTCCGGCGCGCCGCGCGCTGCGTCGCATCTCGATCGCCTCGGCCTATGACCTGCGGAAGCGGTTTTTCAACCTGGTCCAGTACCAGGGCCCCAACTTCTTCAACCGATTCGGTACCGGCGACCTCATGTCGCGCGCGGTGAATGACATCAGCATGGTCCGCATGGTGGTGTCCTTCGGTGCCGTGAACATCGTCATGTTCGTCTTTTCGGTCCTCGCGGCATTGGGATTCATGCTGGCGATGTCGCCGGCGTTGACCGCCTGGGTGGTGGCGCCGCTGCCGTTCGTCGCGGTCATCGGATTCATGATGGCGCGCGGAATGTTCCCCTTCTTCCGGGAACGGCAGGAAGCGCTGGCGACACTCACCGCCTTCACCCAGGAGAACCTCAACGGGATACGCACAATCCAGGCCATGGCGCAGGAAAAGCAGGAGATCGAGCGCTTCCGGAAGGCCAGCACGCGCTACGCGCAGAAGTTCTACCGGGCCGAACGCTACCAGGTGATAGTGAACGTGGCGATGACGCTGCTGACCATGGTTTCGCCGGTGGTCATCCTGCTCTACGGTGGCCTGCTGGTGCTGGACGGCTCGATGAGCATCGGCGCCTTTACCGCCTTTTTTGGCTACCTGATCCTTATCACGGCGCAGGTCTACTCCATCGGCTTTTCGCTGTCGATGTTCACTTCCGCCGCCGCGGCGACGCAACGCATCTTCGAGATCCTGGACTACCCGCGCGAGGTGGTGGACGTGGCGGAGGTCCAGCTGCCCGCCGATATCAAGGGCCGACTCGAGTTTCGCAATTTCACCTACCGCCATCCCGGCGCCGCCCGGCCGACCATCGACGGGATCAACCTGCATGTGGATGCGGGCGAGACCGTAGCCATGCTCGGCCGCATAGGTTCGGGCAAGTCGACGATACTGAAGGCCGCTGTGCGGCTGATCGACACGCCGCGCGGCTCGGTGTTCCTGGACGGCAAGGACGTTTGCCAGGTGCCGATCCACCGGCTGCGGGAAGCGGTTTCGATGGTCCCGCAGGATCCTTTCCTGTTCTCCGCGGCGCTCCGGGAGAACCTTACCTACGACAAGCCCGACCGCGGAGACGACGAGATTCTCGAAGCGGTGCATGCTGCCGGTCTGACGGAGACCCTGGGACGCCTAGTCGATGGACTCGACACCGTGGTCGGCGAGCGCGGGACCACGCTTTCCGGTGGCGAGAAGCAGCGGTCGACACTGGCGCGTGGACTGATCCGGGGCGCCGACGTGCTGTTGCTGGATGACTGCTTCTCCAGCGTCGATACGGAAACGGAGGAACTGATATTGGGCGGCCTGCAGCGAATGCGCGCCGGCAAGACGACCCTCCTGATCTCGCATCGCGTGTCCACGGCGCGGCACGCCAATCGCATCTACGTCATCGACAACGGGCGCGTGCTGGAGTCGGGCACCCACGAGGAACTGCTGGCCCAGGGCGGCTATTACGCGGACCTCGAAGCGGTGCAAAGCAGCCAGGACCGCGACCGGGCTCGCAGGGGCCAACTGCTCCGACAGCTCGACGGCGCACGGACCGAAACGATGCCCCTGGCAGCCACGGGGAGTGACGACTGATGAGTGAGGTCACCGCCGGGCGCAACTATTCTGCCTTCGACGCCGAACTGACGCACCAGGCGCTCAACATGCGCCTGTTCATGCGGCTGTTGCGGTGGGCCAAGCCCTATCGCATCACCTTGGGCACCAGTGCGGCCCTGGTCGTCGTCTGGGCGGTGGTTTCGGTGCTCATGCCGATCATCCAGGGGCCCGTGGTGGTGGACACCATCCTGGCGCCGAACGAGTCCGCCGAATCGCGTTTCAACTTCGGGCTGATCGCGGCAACGGAATGGCTGTCCCAACTGTTCTCGATGCCGCCTCTGGGCGGCGCCGTGATGCTCTTCGTGGGCCTGACCCTGGCGCAACTGCTCATCATGGTTGGCCACCAGCTCACGTTGTCGAGCGGCGCCCTCAAGACATTGCGCGACCTGCGGCTCGACCTGTTCGCTTCCCTCGAGCACAAGCCCGCCTCGTTCTACGATCACGTGGCCGTGGGGCGCGTGATGACGCGCGTTACGAACGACGTGGAGAACCTTTTCCGGCTGTTGAGGGAGTTCGTCGCGCTGGCGGGGCAGTTCGTGCCGTTCTTCTTCGCCATGGTCATGATGCTGGTCTACAGCGCGGAGCTTACGGGCATCGTGTTGCTGATCATTCCGGCTGCCGCCGTCGCCACGTACATATTCCGCATCGCGATGCGGGAGATCTTCCGCCTGGTGCGGGATTCGATGTCGGCCCTGAACCAGTACCTGCAGGAAGACCTGATGGGCATCGAGGTCGTGCAACTCTCCGGTCGCGAAGAGATGAACGCCCAGGAGTACCGGGTGCTCAACCAGGAAAACCGGAACCAGGAGTATCGCGCCATCAACTACGAGGTCGTGTTCGAGACGTTCAACACGAGCCTGACCAGCATCGCCATCGCCGTCATCATCTGGTACGGCGGTGGCCAGGTCGTGCAGGAGGAAATGACGCTGGGCGCGCTGCTGATGTTCAACATGTACATCAACATGATGATCACGCCGGTGAGCACCTTTGGCCATTTCTTCAACACGCTGTTCCGCGCCATGGCCTCCGGCGAGCGCATCTTCCAGGCGATCGACTGGGACGAGCGGTTGCGCGAGCCGGAGCATCCGGCCCGGTTGCCGGAGCGGCTTGAAGGGCGCGTCGAGTTCCGCAACGCGCGCTTCGCGTATGCGGCCAGCGATCCAGTGCTGCGCGATGTCTCCTTCTCCATTTCCCCGGGAGAGAAGTTGGCGGTGGTTGGACCCACCGGCGCCGGCAAGAGCACCATCATTCGCCTGCTGGCGCGTTTCTACGACTTCGAGGACGGCATGATCTTCGTCGACGGCATCGACGTGAATCACATCGCGAGCGGCGATCTGCGCAAGCGGGTGGGTGTGGTGCTGCAGGACTTCCACATCTTCTCCGGCACGGTCCTCGAGAACATTTCGCTCAATGATCCCGGCACATCCCGCGAACGCGCCCAGTGGGCGGCGCGCGCGGTGAACGCGGATGGGTTCATTCGCGATCTGCCGGACGGCTACGAAACGGAACTTGCGGAGCGCGGCCACAACCTGTCGCAGGGACAGCAACAGTTGCTTGCGTTCGCGCGGGTACTGGCTGCGGACCCGGAAATACTCGTGCTCGACGAGGCCACATCGAGCATCGACACGGGCACCGAACTCATCATCCAGGACGCGCTGCACAAGCTGACCCACGGGCGCACCTGCATCATCATCGCCCACCGTCTGCAGACCATTCGCGAGTGCGACCGGATCCTGGTGCTGGACCAGGGGATGATGAAGGAGCTTGGCACCCACGAGGAACTGATCGCCAAGCGGGGCATCTACTTCACGCTGCACGAGCTGCAGTTCCAGGACAGCGTTGGGGCGGCGGAACTGGCCTTGCGGAAGCGCAGGGAGGACGAGCGTCCGCGGTGGGTGGACATGAGCGACGAAGACGACGAGGACGACGACGATGTGCTCGGTCGTCGCGGCATGAGGACAGCCCGTCGAACCTGATGTGAGAGCGGCTGCGGGAGATTTTTCAAAGTTCTCGCATCGCGCCCCAAAACGAGTACACTCAAGCGCTAACTGACTCCGACGGTATCGGAGCGACAGGGGAAATCAGGGACAACCCAGGGGGAAAAAATGCGTGACGTCGTAGTAGTGGATAGCGTGCGTACCGGTTTGGCCAAGTCATTCCGTGGCAGTTTCAACCTGACCCGGTCCGATGACATGCTGGCGCATCTCATCGATGCCTTGCTGGAAAGGAATCCGAAGATTGCTCCCGACGAAGTCGAGGATGTCGTCGTTGGCGCGGCCAGCCATGCCGGCGAGCAGGACGGCAATCTCGCCCGCCTGGCGGTCGTCCTGTCGAAACTCCCGATCACGACTGCGGGCATGACCATCAACCGGTTCTGCTCCTCCGGCCTGCAGTCGATCGCGATCGCTTCGAACCAGATCGCATCCGGGCAGACGCAGATCGCGATGGCGGGTGGCGTGGACTCCATCTCCATGCGCAACCGGCAGACGGCGGCGAAGGCCGATCAGAACAAGCGTCTGCTGGAAGAGAAGCCCGCAATCTTCATGGCGATGGGCAATACGGCGGAAGTCGTCGCGCGCCGCTACCAGGTGACCCGCGAAATGCAGGACGACTACGCGCTGCAGAGCCAGAAGCGGTATGCCAAGGCGCAGGAAGACGGCCGCATGGCGGAAGAAATCGTTCCGATGTCCGCGACGATGCTGGTGGTCGACAGGGAGACCGGCGAGGAAAGCCATGCCGACGTCGTCGTCAGCCGGGACGAGTGCAACCGTCCGACCAGTACCATCGAAGGCCTGGCCGGGCTGCCGCCCGCATTCGAGGAAGACGGCACGGTGACGGCCGGCAACGCGTCGCAGCTCTCCGACGGCGCGTCGATGACCCTGCTCATGAGCGCCGAGCGCGCGGAGCAACTCGGTGTCGAACCGATGGGCATCTACCGCGGATTCGCCGTCGCGGCATGCGAACCCGACGAGATGGGCATCGGGCCTGTGTTCGCGATTCCCCGGCTGCTCGAGAACGTCGGGCTGAAGCAGGACGATATCGACCTGTGGGAGCTGAACGAGGCGTTCGCCTCCCAGTGCGTCTATTGCCGGGACGAACTTGGGCTGGACAACGAGAAATACAACGTCAATGGCGGCAGCATCGCCATTGGCCATCCCTTCGGCATGACGGGCTCCCGCCTGACCGGGTCGATCCTTCGAGAACTGAAACGCCGCGACGAGAAATACGGCGTGGTGACGATGTGCATCGGCGGCGGACAGGGCGCGGCAGGTCTGTTCGAAGCCGTGTAGGAACAGACGGAGGGCGGTGTTAGACTGCTGGTAATGAACCGCGGCGCGGCAGGAAGGACACTCGTCGCATCGACCGACTCGTTGAGCCAGGCCACGGCGGATTGTGTGCGCCGTGCGGCAATCCGATATGCCGCCTCGCTATTGTTCCTTGGCAGCGGCTCCATTGCGCTGGCCGCCGGCAGCGACAACCTCTACCAGGCACACACGAATGAAGAGTTGTCGGAACTCGCCGCCGACTGGGAATCCCTGACCACGGAAGAGCGTCGCGACTACTTCATCGAGGTACGTCGCCGCATGGCGGAAGCCGTCAAGAATCGCGCCGAACCGCCTCCGATCGTGGGAGAGCGTCGGTTCGGCCGAATCATCCGCCAGCCGGACGGCTCGGTGCTGCACATCGAAGGCGTCGTGCGCTATCGGGATCGCGATGCGGCCGGTGCCGAGGAGCCGTCGGACTACGGCACCGGGTTCGAGCAGCGGGCGGAGCAGACAGCGGAACGTGGGTCCTCCGCAACAGTCCCGGTCCCGCCCGTCATGAAAGTAGGCGGTGTCGGCGAAACGGAGGTGATCGCGGAAAGAGCCACGGAAAGAGCCGCCGAAAAAGCCGCCGAAAGAGCCGAAGAAGAAGCCGAAGAAGAAGAGACTCCGGAGACGACGGCCACGGAGCGTGCGCAGGGCGCCGAAGGACGCGAGTAAGCCTCACTGGTTGAACTGCCATGAGTAGCGCCACCATGGGTAGCGGTAGCGATAGCGCGACTCTGCTCGTCGTGGATGACGATGCCGAGATACGCGAGCTGATCCAGGCATACCTTGACAAACAGGGTTATCGCGTAATCTGCGCTGAAGACGGACCGGCGATGGATGAAGCGCTGTCGTCGTCATCTGTCGATCTCATCCTGCTGGATCTCATGTTGCCCGGCGAGGACGGCCTGTCGATCGCCAAGCGCATCAAGCAGACGCGCAATACGCCGATCATCATGGTTTCCGCACAGGGAGAGGAAGTGGATCGGATCGTCGGTCTAGAGATCGGGGCCGACGACTACATCGCCAAGCCTTTCAATCCGCGCGAGTTGCTGGCTCGCATCCGAGCGGTCATGCGTCGGAATACAGTGGCGGAACCGGATCGGCAGGTGGTCGAGTTCGGCACCTATCGTCTGGACCTGGATGCGCATCGGCTCACAGAGGGAAAGCACACGGTTCCGTTGACTTCCGGCGAATTCGACCTGTTGAGCGTGCTCGTGCAGAATCCGAACCGGGTCCTTGATCGGGACCGCATCGTGGAACTCCTGAGCAGCGGCCAACGGTCCCCGTTCGACCGTAGCGTGGATGTTCGCGTCACCCGCTTGCGAAGCAAGATCGAACCCGATCCTTCCACGCCCTGCTACATCAGGACCGTATGGGGCAAGGGGTACATGTTTTGTCCGGCTGGCCCTGGTTGACGGTCGTTCGCAACCGTTCGGATAGCGGTTCGAACGGGCGCGTGGGCGTATGCCACCAGAGCAGAAGAAAAGGCAAAAGAAAAGGCAGAACATAATGTCCGGCGAACACGGGTCGGACCCGGTGAATCATGCCGGCTAGGGAAAGGGGCCCCCGGAGAACCGGGTCGCTTCTCGCGCGAACCAACTTCGTTCTTGGATGGAGCGCAGTCGCGATCGCAGTGACGGCGATCACCGCGACGGACTTTTTCGTCATTTCCCCCATGACGGAACGCTCCGCCGATGACGAGGCCGGGCTGATCGTGCTGTCCGCGCAGACCTGGGTGGAACTACCCGGAAACACGGACGCGCGCCCCGCTTTCGAATTCGAGATGGCCCGGATGCATGACCTGATCATCAGTTCCGACATCAGGGACCTGCCTCTTGCCGACCCGGACAACGACTTCTACGAACTCTTGCGGACCAGGTTGACGGAGCGACTGGGTGCGCCCGTACGGCTGTTGGAAGGAGACGACCTGCTATGGGCGGACATCCAGTTGCCCGCCGCCCGACTGCAGGTGGGTTTCTCGCCCCAGCGCGACGTGGATCCGCTTTACGTGGCATTGATCATCGGCGTGCTTGGAGCAGTGATCGTCATCGGCACGTCGTATTTCATCGTTCGGCGGATCGCGCGCCCGTTAGAAGAGACGGCGACTGCGGTGGAAGCCTTCCGGGGTGCGGAGGGATTCGCGCCCCTGCCGGAGAAAGGGCCGCGAGAACTCGTGACGCTGGCCGCGAGTTTCAATCGGATGGCGCGGGAGATCAGCGAGCTGCTGGCCAACAGGACGACGCTCCTGGCGGGCATATCCCATGACCTTCGCACACCTCTCGCCCGCATGCGGCTCGCGCTGGAACTGCTTCCGGAAAACGTCGATACGAAGCTCGTTCAGCGCATGGAGAACAACCTGGAGCGAATGGACGAGTTGATCGGCGACACGTTGCGGTTTGCGCGCGGCGCCGGCGAAGTCCCCCAGGAAATACCGCTCAAGCCCTTCATGGAGTCGCTCCTCGATGAAGACGTTCCCTTCGAGTGGCGGGGCGACGAAAACGTGCGAGTATCGATAGCGACCGGCGCCTTCGAGCGAGTCATGGCAAATCTCATTGCCAATGCCCAACAGCACGCGCGAGACGCTCGCGTCATCGTGGTGGCGGGGTCCGGCGTAGCGATTCACGTGATCGACCAGGGTCCCGGCATTCCCCGTCAACACCGCGAGCGCGTGTTTCAACCCTTCTTCCGTCTCGACGCATCGCGCAGTCAGGAAACCGGCGGCAGCGGCCTGGGGCTCGCGATAACGCGGCAACTCTGCCAGGCACACGGCTGGCGCATATCCCTGCGGGATGCACAGGGCGGCGGCACTGACGCCTGCGTCTCGATTCCGTTGTCGATACAAACTGATACGAAAAAGTCCCCTGCCGAAACGCCTTTGAAACAGCCTTCGAAGATAATCGTCTCCTCCTGACGGACGGAGTCGGCGACGAACACCTTCCGTCAGGAAGTGAGGCAATCTCCATTCCCTCTATAGACCTTGTCACATCGAGGTCTTCTAGACCCGCCGGTTCCCTCTCCAGGCCGGCGGGTCTCTTTTATCTGCGCCAGGAATTCTCGCTTCAGCTCCAGCGCCCGCGCGCTCATGTCGCCTGTTCGGGAACGCTTCCGGTTAACATCGCACGGGGCGTGACGGACTCTGGAGACGCCGCATGGACTTCAAGGAAATCTCGTACGTGGTCGAAGGGCCGATGGCGCTCATCACCATAGACCGCCCGGAGAAGCACAACGCGATCTCCCTCGATACGCTTGAGGAGTTGCATCACGCAGTGCGGCGGGCGGCCAACGATGAAGATGCATGCGTGATTACGATAACCGGTGCTGGCGGCAGGTCATTCGCCTCGGGTTCGGACCTGTCGGAAGTCCTTTACCGGGACCTCCGGAAAGCACTGGAGCCCATTGTGCAGGGGCTCGCCGATCAACTTGAGCGCACGCCGAAACCCACCATTGCCGCCATTGACGGCATCTGCATGGGCGGAGGACTCGAGGTGGCGCTGGGGTGTGACCTGCGCATCGCTACGCCGCGCTCACGCTTCGCGACCCCGGAGGGCAAGCTCGGAATCATTCCGGGCGGAGGTGCGACGGCTCGATTGCCAAGGATCGTCGGCCCGGGATGGGCGATGGAGATGATGCTCATGGGTGATCCGATCGACGCTCAACGCGCGCTCTCCATCGGCTTGGTGACCCGCCTCGTGGCGCCGGAGGAACTGCTCGCCGAAGCACGGCGCATGGCCAATCACCTGGCGGGATTCGCGCCGTTCGTGCCGCGGACGATGAAGGCCATGGTGCGCTTCGGTATGGATGCGAGCCTGGCCAGCGCGCAGATGCTTGAGAAGTACGCCCAGGGCGCGTTGGTGCAGACCGAGGACAAGAAGGAAGGCATCACGGCGTTCCTCGAGAAGCGCAAGCCGGACTTCAAGGGGCAATAGGACGTTCACTGGTTGGCGCGTCCGCTCGTTTTCGGACGCCGCGAGCACACGGATAGGGGAGAACTGATGGCCGTAGACAGGTTTCCGATCGAAGAGGGGCACATCATGATGTTCGCGCGCGCGATCGGTGACGATAATCCGATCTACCACGACCGCGACTATGCGGCGTCCACCGAGTGTGAGGGCATGGTGGCGCCGCCGACTTTCGTCCAGTCGAGCAACCAGTTCGATCCCGACTACACCATGCGGCCCAGGACCGGCCGGGCGTGGTTCGGCTCGGGGCGCACGCCTACGGGCGCCGGGAGAGACCCCAGGGGAGGCGGGCGCCGGCTGGGCGGCGGGCTGCACGCGGAGCAGCGTTTCGAGTACCACCGCCATCCGCGCGTTGGCGACGTCCTGACCGCGACCAAGCGGCCCGGAAAAACCTGGGAGAAGCAGGGTCGGCGATCGGGAAAGCTGATGTTCCGGGAAACCGTGACCGAGTACCGGGACCAGAATGGTGAACTTGTGATAACCGCTACGGGTGTGGGGGTAAGCACGGAGCGACCGGTCGATCGGACCTGAGGGGGACTCAAGGAGATGGCTTTGAAGGGGGTTGACCTGCGCGTCGGCGATACGCATACGGAACGCCTGGTCGAAGATCTGACGCGTACGCAGATCGTGCAGTACGCGGGGGCCTCGGGGGATTTTAACCCGGTGCACACGGACGAGGTGTTCGCCCGGGAAGTCGCGGGCTATCCGACGATCTTCGCCCACGGAATGCTGACCATGGGCATGACGGGACGCATGTTGACCGACTACGTGGGTGACGGCCGCCTGACTAAATTCGGCGCGCGCTTCACGAGCCAGGTATGGCCGGGGGACACGCTTGACGCGACGCTGACCGTCACCGGCGTCGCAGACAATCTCGTCGAACTGGCGGTGTCCACGGTCAACCAGGACGGCGTCGAGGTGCTGAAGGCGACGGCCCAGGCGCGCGTCGATTGACGAACCGCCGCAACGTGCACGGTGACCCGCAGGATGTCCTTGGTACGCAGTCGAGTTGAGATGAACGGCCGCCGGGGAGATTGTGCGTCGCCGTTGCCGACCCTGCTGGGACGGGCAATCGGCGCGTTTGCGCTCGACTATGATCGGGTGCGCGGTGGGGATCGTTCCGTGCCGCAACTCGGCACGTGGGCCAACGTGTTGCGGGTGCTTGAAGCAGATGGAACGGATCAGCGCGAACTTGTCCGCCGCACAGTGATCTCCAGGCGCGTTGCCGAGGTGGTAGTCACCCGGCTCGAGCGGCTCGGGCGGGTCGCCGTGGATAAGCAGGCGGTCGAGGGCAAGCGCGGCAAGACCAACCTCGTTCGATTGACGGCCAGCGGCGAGGCAGGCACTGCGGCGGCAGCCGCGCGTGTCGATACGGTGCAGGCTGACTGGCGGGAACGTTTCGGCAACGACGCCGTCGATCGATTGCGTGATGCCCTATCGACCGTCGTGGATCGGCTCCCGGTTGAGTTGCCCCACCATCCGGCTGGATACGGCGCCGCCGACCCGAGCGTCACGGGTGGCGACTACGTGCCCGAGAATCCTGGGCCGCCGAGGATCCCGGCGCACGGTCAGGATTGGCCGGTCGTGTTGCGGGAACCTGGCAGTGACACCAGGCACCTGCCGCTGCCGGCCCTGCTGTCCCAGGTGCTTGCCGCGTTCGCTATCGACTACGAACGAGAGCAGTTTGGCAGTCTGCCGGCCGCTTCGAATTTCCTGCGGTTAGTTGGCGACGATGGCATGACGCTCGGACGTGCGCAGGCGCTCGGTGGAGTATCCGGCAACGGCAAATCGTTGCACGAGCGGCACCGGGATGTCGTTGTCGAACCTGACCGACCTCGCGACATGCGTCGTCGCGTCTTCTTGACGCCGAAGGGCCGCCGCGTCCGCGATGCCTACCCGAACCTCGTCATGGAAATCGAGGACCAATGGCACAAGCAGTACGCCGCCGCCATTCCCCCTATGCGCACGACCTTGATGGCCATGAACGAGGAGTTCGTTGATGGCCTGCCTGACTACCCGAGCACGACCGCGTGGATCATCCGGCCTTGGCTCGAATGACGTCCGCTCCGCCAGATCAATGTAAGATATTGTTTATAAAGATAAATTGTCGTATAGCCTTGTCCAACGAACATAGCATTCGACGGGAGTGCTATCGTCAATGCAGGTTTCCGGTCGGGCGATTAGGTGTGCTTGCGGCACGATGATCGCGCGCCACGGGCAGGTCTGCGGCAATGGCCAGAGAGAAAAAACGCGTTTCATCCACAGGGGTGTCGCTGACTGGCGATCTGCCAGACACGCGCGCAATGGTGGGTTTGCTCGCTCCCTACGCGCGGGGCGCCTGGCGCTGGTTCAGTCTGCAAACGACGTTGGCCCTGCTGTCAATCTTCGTCGGGTTGGCGACCCCGGCATTGGCAGCGGTAGCTATCGATCAGGCCGTGGCGGGGCGTATTGGCTGGGGCTTCCTCGGACTCGCCGGAGCGATGGCCGCTTCGGCGCTTCTCGGTACGGCGAGCGGGCCGGTGGCGTCCCGGTTCGGTATCACGCTAGGCGGCCGACTGACGCGGCGAATGGTCGCCCACGCCCTCGACATGGGCCTGCCCGGTCGGCGGCCGTTCGACGACGGGGACCTGCTGAATCGGGTGGGCTCTTTGGCGCCTGGGATGTCCAGATATGCGTCGACCATGCTGAGGGTCGGAACGGGACTCGCAATGGTCGTGGGAAGTCTCGCCGCGTTGCTCTTTCTCCACTGGCTGTTCGTCGTCGTCTGGGTTGTCGGCGTGGGCCTGCTCGCAGTGCTGGCACGGCGCTTCATGGCGGTGCTTTCGGCCGAACAGTCGGGCTACGAGGAGCTCATGGGACGCATGGTGAACGCCTATACGGATGCGCTGGCCGGTCGCCGCACGATTCGCGCTGCCGGGACCGTGGACCGAGAGATCGACCGGGTCACACAGCCGTTGCCCGCGTTGGCCGCGACCACGCGCAACATCCTCAGGGTCATGGGCCGCGGCGCGGTTGTGATGGCGAGCGCGGACACCGGCGTGCTTGTGGCCACCGCTGGGGCCGGTATCTGGTTGCTCGCCGGCGGTGACCTGACACCGGGCGCGCTCCTGGCGGCCGTGCGCTACGCGCAGATGGCCTACAACAACGTCGCGGGCGTGTTCGATAACGGCTGGTTCCACATCGCGCTTCTGCGCTCCCAGGCGGCCCGCGTGATGGAAGTCGTCGACACGCCCGCCATGAAACAGGAGTCGAGGGAGCCACCGCCAGAAGGCGCGCCGGGCGACATCGAATTGGATGACGTGACCGTGCACGGCGAGGTCAGCGACATCTTGCGCGGCGTGAACTTGCGAATCCCGACTGGAACCACTATCGCCCTCGTTGGGGAATCGGGTGTTGGCAAGACAACCTTGGCGACGCTTGTCGGTCGGCTGCACGATCCCGATGGGGGCACGGTTCGGATCGACGGTGAGCGGCTGGTGGCGTGGCCATCCGAAGCGCTCGCGAAACGCGTCGCCTACGCGTTCGAGTCGCCGGCCTTGCTAGGCGACACCGTCAGGGATGCGATCACGCTCGGGTACGACGCCAGCGACGCCGAGGTCAAGGCCGCTGCGCGTAGCGTGGAGGCGGACGCGTTCGTCCAGCGCCTGCCGCACGGCTACGAAACGCTCCTGGACGAGACGCCGATGTCGGGGGGCGAGCGGCAGCGGCTGGGCTTGGCGCGCGCCGCGCTGCGGGATTCTCCGACGTTGGTGCTGGACGACGCGCTGAGCAGCCTTGACGTGGCGACGGCAGCGCGCGTCTTCGCAGCGTTGGGTTCGTTGTCGAAGGACCGCACCGCCATCATCGTCGCGCATCGAGCGAGTACTGCGGCGTCCGCCGATGTCGTGGCGTGGCTCGTGGATGGGCGCATACACAGAGTTGCTCCCCACGGCGAATTGTGGGGCGATCCGGCGTATCGCGCAGCGTTCATGGGGAGGAGCCCGCAAGGGACGGCGACTGCCCGCGCGGAGGACGGATGACGATTCAAACGCCGATCGCTTACGTTCTGCGGCACCGGGGGCGTGTGATCCGTATCGCTGGATGGAGCGTCGGCGTCACGCTGGCGCCGATGTTCACCGGGCGGGCGATCGCGAGCGCGATGGACGCGGCTAGCTCGGGCGCCCTGGCAGTGTCGTTCATGTGGCTCGCGGGATTGTTGGGTGCAGGGGCGGTGGGAGTCTTGTCACTGATGCGCCTGTCTCGGTTGGCGGCGGACATTTCGGCGGACGTACAGACGGATCTGACCCGCGATGTGGTGCGGCACGCGCTCGCGGATGCGGTGGGTTCGGATCGGGTGCTGCGGTCCGGCGCCGAGTTGATCCAGCATGTGCCGGTGCTCGTGGACGTGCTGTCGTTGATGTTGCGCACGGCGCCCGCCGGCCTGTTCGCGATCGGCGCTGTGGCGGGACTCGCGACGCTGTCCGGGACTCTGCTGATCCTGGTGGTGCCTTGGCTCGCGGTATCCGTGTTTCTGCTGGCGGCGCTCGTGCGCCGGGATACGCGTAACCAGAGGGCGGTGACGCTGGCGAGCGAGGCTTCCTACGGCGAGATGGCCAAGGCCATACAAGGCGTTCGCGACCTGATGGCGGCGGGTGCGAAGGGGTATGCGATGGGGCGCGTGCGGTATTGCATAGAGGCGGCGAACCGTTTGCTGCTGAAACAGGGAGACCAGAACGCCGTCCGTTCGGGCCTGGTCAATGCCACCTCGACCTGGCTGCCCGCGCTAACGGCCCTGGCGTTCGTGCCGACGCTGGTTCGCAACGGTAGTTTGACGCCGGGCGAAGTTGTAGGTTCGTTCACCTATCTGCTCGCGGGACTTGCCGCGGCGTCGACTTTCGTCACTTCGGTGATGGGATACGTCGTGACCCTGCGAGTACGGCACGGTCGCCTGGTCGAGTCCGTCGGCGAAGACTCGCCGACCGCTCGCGAAGACGTTGATGCGTCGCCGAGGACTTGCTCGACGATCCAAGTACGCGATCTGACTTTCTCCTATGGAGCGTCGGCTCAGCCCATCGTCGATGGTCTGCGGTTGGACATACCTCACGGCGACCATCTCGCCATCGTCGGCCCGAGCGGGATCGGGAAGTCGACGCTCGCCGCCTTGTTTGCTGGCGTGTTGGCTCCGGATAGTGGTTCCGTGGAAGTCGCCGGCGCCTACCTCCATCTGCGCGGGGACCGTACCGGGCTCGTAACGATGGTTCCCCAGGAGGCCTATGTATTTGCGGGATCGCTGCGCGACAACCTGACTTACCTGCGACCATCGGCATCGGACGAGGAGTTGGCCACCTCTGCCCAGGCAGTGGGGCTCGAGCGGGTGTTGGACCGGCTTGGCGGTTTCGATGCCCAGATCGACCTCGCCAAGTCGGGATTGTCCGCGGGCGAGAAGCAGTTGGTGACATTGGCGCGGGCGCACCTCGCGGCGACGCCCATTGTCGTTCTGGACGAGGCCACGTGCCATTTGGATCCGGCTGCCGAGGAAAGGGCGGAACGCGCTTTCATGTCGACCGGAAGCACGCTGATAGTAGTCGCGCATCGCATGTCGGCGACGTTGCGCGCGAAAAGGGTGATGGTCATGGGCAGCGATGGCATTGATGTTGGCGACCACACTGCGCTGATGCAGAGACACGCGCTTTACACCGACTTTCACGGCATGTGGTCGGCACCGATGACGGAGCAATCAGAGTGAGGATTTCGGAGCCAGCGCGAACGGATCATCAGGCGATTGTTTCAAGTTCTGCCACGCGATCAGTGGCGATCCTCGGCCCTCGACTTCCGTCAAACGCCGAGCACAATGCGGGATCCATCCGCACCCCATGACTCTCTGGCTCCAGTTGGCACAAGTGCCCGCCGCGCTCACCACTTCTCGAGCGACGTTCTGATATCGAGTTCGAACGTCCACGCGTTCGGCGGCTGGTCGTAGAGGAACTCGTAGGCGTCGACGATGCCCTGAATACTGATCATGCCGGCTTCGCCTAGGCGTTCGGCGTATTCCGGCAGTCCCTTCTTGATCTTCTCTCCGCCGATGGGTCCGTCGATGACGACGTGGCCGACATGCACGCCATCTGTCGCGTATTCCTTGGCCATGGCCTGTGCAAGTGCGCGTTGCGCCCCTTTGGAGGCATTGAACGCGCCGTAATTCGCGCGGCCTCGCAGGGACGCGCTCGCCCCCGTGAAGATCAGCGTTCCCCCGCCTTGACGTAAGCGGCGCACGGCTTCGCGCCCGAACAGGAATGCACCGTAGATGCCGACGTCGAGGGAGCGCTCGAAGTACCGGGATTCCATGTCGGCAATGGGTCCGGGCCGGTTGTTGCCGACGTTGTAGATGGCAAGTTTCAGTTCGCCGTCGGCTGCATCGACCGCGTCGAACAGCGCAGTGACCTGGCTTTCGTCGGTGGCGTCCGTGGCGATCGCGGTTGCCCTGCCGCCGAACGTGCGCGCGAGCGCCTCGAGCGTCTCACCGGTCCGGCCTGCCATGAACACGTGGTGGCCGCGGCGGAGAAACCGCGCGCAGAGCTGGGCGCCGAGGCCGTCCTCGGGGCCCACCCCGATGACGACGGTCTTGACGTTGGATTCGTCCGGCATGTGCGGTTACTTCCCAAGAGACCTGATCATCGCGCAGGTCCTCTCCATGGCCGGCCTGGTTGCGGGAATGGTGGACCCGTGCGCGAAGAAACCGTGCAGGAAACCGTCGAAACGGACGCACTCGACCGTGTTGCCGGCGGCTTCGAGGGCCTCGGCGTAGGCCTCGCCTTCGTCCCGCAGCGGGTCGTACTCGGCGGTCATGACGAGCGCGGGCGGCAGCCCGGACAGGTCTTCCGCCAGAAGGGGCGATGCGCGTGGACCGGAACGCTCACCGGGGTCGGCATACTTGTCCCAGAACCAGTGCATGGCCTCGGCGGTCAGCATGTAGCCTTCCGCGCAGTCGCGATAGGAAGGGGTTTCGAAATTCACGCCATCGGTCACGGGGTATGCAAGCACCTGGGCCGAAATGGCCGGACCTCCCGCGTCCCGCGCCATCAACGTGACCACTGCGGCGAGGTTGCCGCCGGCGCTGTCCCCGACCACGGCGAACCGCGCCGGATCCCCGCCGAGCGCCGCGCAGTTCTCGCTTGCCCAGCAGGTCGCCGCGAAGCAATCGTCCGCCGCTGCGGGAAACCGGTGCTCCGGTGCCAGCCGGTAGTCGACCGAAACGACGATGCAGCCCGCCCCGGCGCACAGTTCCCGACTTTGGCCGTCCGCGGTGTCCAGGTCCCCGATCACCCAGCCGCCGCCATGGAACATCATGGCAATCGGGTACGGTCCATTGTCTTCGGTGGAGGGCGTGTAGATCCGCAGTGGAATCCCGCCGCCAGGTCCTTCGATGGTCGTGTTCTCGACCTTCCCGACCGGGTTGTCGACCGCCGGTTGCATCACCCGGTACATCTCGCGGGCATCGGCCACGGACATCTCGATGATCTTGGGCCCGTCCAGTTCTTCCAAGGCTCGGAGCATGGCTTCGTATTCCGGGTGTAACGGCATGGTGGAATCTCGGCGCTTTAAGCGGAACGAGCTGCAAATATGCAACAAACTGATTGGAATTGCGCTCAGCCCTTGGTGCCGTGCTTGCGGGATATTGTTTGCTCCAAGGTATTGTAGTAATGTTTCTACAACCACGGGAAAGAAGTTTCGGGACGTGAGTTATGACGACTCTAACCAGCCGGGAGTTCAATCAGGATACAGGCCGCGCCAAGAAGGCCACGAAGGGTGGCCCTGTTTTCATTACCGACCGCGGAAGGCCCGCGCATGTGCTGCTGAGTATCGGAGACTACAGCCGTCTGACAGGGCTGACCGAGAAGATATCGGACCTGCTGGCACTCCCCGGTACCGAAGACATCGAGTTGGATCTTCCACGACGTCGCGAGACCGCGCGCGGCGCTGACTTGTCCTGATGTACCTGCTCGACACGAACGTCGTTTCGGAGTTGCGGAAGGTCAGGACGGGCAAGGCGGATCAACATGTTTCCGCCTGGTCCGACTCGGTGGACGCGTGGGAACTGTGCGTTTCTGCGGTAACCGTCGAGGAACTGGAGATAGGCGTTCTTCGAATGGAACGAAGAGACACGGCCCAGGGAGTATTGTTTCGGCGCTGGCTCGACGATCAGGTCATGCCCGCGTTCGCAGATCGGGTTCTACCCGTTGATACGAATGTGGCGCGAAGAAGCGCTGGCCTTCACGTGCCGGACCCGCGTCCCATCCGAGACGGTTTCATCGCGGCTACCGCACTGGTACACAGTTTGGTCCTCGTCACGCGCAATGTCGCGGACTTCGAACCCATGGGTGTCAGGCTTCTCAATCCCTGGGCGTCGAATTCGGAGTAGCGCTGGCGAGGTTGGTCAGTAGCGGAGTGACCAAGTTGGCCGCTGGGTCGCCAAGTTGGTCACTGGTGAAATGGCCGGACCTCCCGCATCACGCGCCATCAATGTGACCACGGCCGCGAGGTCGCCTCGAAGCAATCGTCGGCAGCCGCCGTAAACCCGTGCTCGAGCGCCAGCCGGTAGTCGACCGAAACGACGTTTTCGGGGTAATGGTCAGACTGAAAAATTCGTCCATCGGCTCCCCCGTCGGATGTGGACACTACTAAATCGATTCGCCCATAATTGGGTCAACGAGGCGTGGCCTCAGTCAACACGAGGACAATCGGCGGGCGCCAACACCCTTCACCGGTCGTTCTTGCTCCCGTTCATCAAGTCCAAACGGCATTCGAGCCGAACTGCGGCTTAATCGATTGATATCCTGTGTGGTGGTCAAAAAGGGGGGGAAAACCTTGAAGAGAATACTTGAAATTCTTGCTGGCGGTAACGGGCGGGCGCGGAATACATACGCCCTCGCGAAGAGGGCTCTCGCCTGGTTGGCTTGCAGCTTGCTGGCCACACCGGCGGCCATTGCCGACAGCGTTTCCGGTGCCGTGACGGATGCCGGCAACACAGTCAGTTTTCGCGGTGCGGTAGTCAGTATCGACGGACGGGAAGGGTCTGCGATAACCGATGGGCGTGGGCGTTTCCGCTTGTCCAACGTCCCCGCGGGCACCTACACGCTCGTGATTTCCTATGTCGGCACGGCCAGTACCAGGATCGAAATCACGGTGCCTCCGGAAGGGCTGGATCTCGGTGACGTGGTGATCGGTGACGCGGAATCGGAAGGGTTGGTCGAGGAAGTGATCGTCTACGGTCAGGCGGCCGCTTTCGCCAGCGCGCTCAACCAGGAGCGTGCGGCCATCAACGCGGTGTCTGTTCTGGACACCGACGCGATGGGTCAGTTTCCGGATCAGAATGTCGCCGAAGCGGTGCGGCGCCTGAGCGGCGTGACCGTCGAAAACGATCAGGGGGAAGGTCGTTACGTCGTCATCCGCGGAATGGACCCCGACCTGAATGCGACATCCATCAACGGTGTGCGCGCCACCGCGGCGGAACCGCAACGGGCGTTGCAGCTCGACGTCATTCCATCGGACGTTCTCGACGGTATCGAGGTGAACAAGTCACTCACCCCGGACATGGACGGCGATGCGATCGGCGGCTCCATCAACGTCAGGACGCTAAGCGCGTTCAGCCGCAAGGGCCCGTATGCGAAGGCGAGAGTGGAGCAATCCCACAATGAGATTCGCGATGAATGGAGCCCCAAGGCGTCCTTTGCCGGGAGCAATGTTCTCGAGCTGGAAGGCGGCAGGCGCCTCGGGGTCGCGGGCGCCGTCAGTTGGCACGACCGCAAGCTTCAGGCCGACAATGCCGAGTCCGACGATTGGGACATTGCCGATAACGGCATGGACTTTCTCGAGGAATTCCAACCCCGGCTGTACAAGGTCGAGCGCAAACGCATCGGCGCTGTTCTCAACTTCGACCTCGACATCTCCGATTCGACCACACTGCACCTGTACTCACTGTACAGCCGGTTCCAGGATACGGAACTTCGAAACCGGACGACGTTCGGCCTCGGCGAGCTGGACGAAGGCACGCTCACCGCGACCCGAATGAGTTTTTCGGAGGTGGAGATCGAGCGGGACACCAAGGGCCGCGACATGCGCGGGCAGATCGCTGAAAACACGTCTATCTCCTTCGGTTCCGATACCCAGCTCGATGCCTGGCAGATCGAAACCAACGTCGGCTATTCCTACGCGCGGGAACGAACGCCCGACCAGGTGAGCGGCACCTGGGTCGCGGAATTCGTATCGGGCGACAACATCCCGGACGGGCAGCCCGTGCTGACCATCGATCGCAGCAACCCCCAGATACTCGTGGCCGAATCTGCGTTCTGGAGCATATTGCAGGACGCATCGCTCTACGAACTCGACGAACTCGAGCATCTCAATGAGAAGAACGAAGACACCCAGGTTTCGTTCCGGCTGGATGCGACCCGGGACATGGACTTCGGCATCGTCAAGTTCGGCGCCAAGGCCCGGCTGCGGGAAAAGAAGACCGACGAGGAAGTGGGTCTCTGGTCCGGAGACGATCAATGGTTCCTGTCCGACGTGCTGCTGCCCGGCGGCGGTTCCGCGTACGGTTTTCCGACTCCCATGGACCCGGTGCCGGCCAACAGCGGCGAGCGGGACATCCTGGCTGGAGGCACCGGTATCGAGGTCGAGGACATCGATACCCAGATCGATTCGAACGTGGCCGATTTCACGTTTGACGAGAACGTCCTTGCCGTCTACGGCATGGCCCGTTGGGACAACGGCCCCCTGGCCGTCACCGCCGGCTTGCGCGTCGAGCGGACGAGTCTCGACAGTAGCGGCAGCATCACTGAACTGATCGAGGAGGGCGGCACCTACAACGGCGCGGTCCTCGACGACGACACCGTTTTCATAACGCCTGTCAACGAGAAGAAGTCCTACACGGACGTTCTGCCCAGCATCAACGCACGCTACGAGTTCAACGAAGACCTGATCGGGCGGGCCTCGGTACACAAGGCGGTGGTTCGACCGCGTGTCGAGGATGTGGCGTTCAGGGTCGCGATAGACGGCGACGAGGCCGAGTTGGGGAACCCTTCGCTCGACCCGTTCCGGGCCTGGAACGCGGATGTGTCGCTATCCTACTATCCGACCGACCTGAGCGTGTTGTCCGCGGGCCTTTTCTGGAAGCGGATAGACGATTTCATATTCGTCCAGACCATTGACGATTACCCGTTCGCGGGCAGGGTGTTCGATGAAGCCACGGTCGCTCAAAACGGCGACCAGGCGGACGGCATCGGCCTGGAATTCAACTATCAGCAGCATTTCGGTTTTCTCGGCGCACCCTGGGATGCGTTTCTGGTGGGCGCGAACTACACCTATGTGGATGCCAACGCGACGACCGTCGACGGACGCGAGATCGATCTGCCCAAGCAGTCGAGCAACATCGCGGGACTCGTCGTGGGCTATGACAAGCACGGTTTCGATATCCGGCTGGCGATGAAGTACCGGGACCGCTATATCGACTCCCTGGAAGGTGAAGGCGAAGACCGTTATACCGACGAACACCTGCAATGGGACCTGACCGTCAAGTACAGCTTCACCGATTCCTGGCTGGTCTATTCCGAGATATCCAATCTGGGCGATCGGCCCGAGTACTACTACTCGGGCAGGTACAACCGGGCGCTGCAATACGATGAGTTCGGAACCACGGCGGCGATCGGAGTTCAGTACAACTTCCGATAGCGTCCCGGTTCCCCGGCCGGATGACTGGACGATTCGGTATCGCCGTCAGGGGCTGGTGCCCGGCTCTCGTTGCGATATTGCTGCCGGCGCTGACGCAAGGTTGCGGGGCGCCGGAAGCTGGCCATGTGTTCAGATACGGTCACTCGCAGCCCGCGCAGGCGCCACGCAGCCAGTCGATGGTTTTCTTCGAGAGAGAGCTCGAACAGCGCACGAACGGCCGCATCAGGGTCGAGAACTATTTTTCGGCGACGCTGGGCAGCGAACGCGAAATGATGGACATGGTCGCCACGGGTGTCTTGCAGGGCACCCGCGGCGGTCTCTTTGCCGATGCCAATCCGAAGTTTGTCCTGTTCATGGTGCCGTTTCTCGTCAGTGACTGGGACCAGGCCATGCGGCTGGTCAACAGTGAACTGGCGCGGCGGATTAACGCCGACGCGCGTCGCAACGGCTTTCATATTCCCGCCACCGGCATCAGTCAGGGCTTTCGCGCCCACACGAACAGCATTCGGCCCATCCGGACACCTGAGGATCTTGCGGGGCTGAAAATGCGCGTTCCACCGCAGGAGATATACATTCGGACAGCCCGGGCTCTCGGCGCCAGTCCGCACGAAATGCCGGCATCCGAACTCTACAGCGCCTTGAAGACCGGTGTTCTGGATGGCCAGGACAATCCTCCATCAAATATATGGGACTACAAGTTGTTCGAAGTGCAGGAGTTCATGACCGTATCGAACTATTCCACCGGCCCCGATCCGTTCATTGTCGATCTGAACTTCTACGAGTCGCTGTCGCCGGATCTGAGGAAGACGTTCGATCAGGTTGCGGAAGAGACAATCGCGCTCTCGGACAGACTGAACCGAGAGTCCGAGGAGGAGTACATCGCCCGCCTGGCGCGCGAAATGGATGTGATCCATTTGGCGCCTGAAGAGATTCGGCCGTTTCGTCGTCTGACCGAGCCCGTGGCACGCGACTTCATCGCCCGCGGCCTGTTCACGGCGGGAGAGCTGACCGAAGCGCTGGGAATTGCGGGAGGCGGGTAGGCCATGTCTGGACCGGGTGCGATGGAGACCGGATTGAGCCGCATGCTGGAACGATTGCTGGCGTTGCTGCTGCTGGCGATTTTCGGGACCGTGGTATTGCTGGTCATCCTGCGTTACGTCTTCAACACGACCGTGGTCGGCGCCAACGAAGCCGCGCTGATTGGATTCGTGTACACGACGGCGATCGGCGGGGCGCTGGCGGTGGCGCGACGCGAACACATCGAGATTCGCTATTTCGTCGACTTGATGCCCGCGGGCGTACAGCGAGTTCTCGACATTCTTCAGTTGGCGCTCGTGGCTCTCGTCAACTTTGCGATCGTCTGGTATTCGATCGTCTGGATTGCCAGTACGGGCAGCTACCTGATGCCGACATTGCAGCTACCGCAGATCGTTGCGCAACTCAGCGTCTGTATCGGCAGCAGCCTGGCCTTCGTCTACTGCCTGCTTGGCATTCGAAGATGTACCGTAGGGGACTAGCGCTCCGTGAAGCCCAAATCTACGGGCACCTGCGGTCGACGAGCGGGGCCGGGCCACGGGCGAAGCCGGCCCGCGCGGGCGGACGGACCTCGCGCAGGAAGTCGGTCATGGCGCTGTGTACGGATCGAGCCGCCGGGGCCGCGGTTGCCTGGGCCCGTAGCGGGCGGCCTCCATGCCCTGTTCGAGATGACTACGAAGCCATCTGCGGCGCTGTGGAACCATTCACGGAAGGCGATTTCCGAGTCCGGCAACCGGGACTCCCCCGCCAGGGCGCTGTTTCCGGTGCCAGTCGACAATCCTACGCCCGCCTAGCTAGAGCGACCGCGGCAACGGTGCCCGCCGCCGCAATCATGACGAACACGGGCCGGTACTGGCCAGCTTGCGCCCATCCGCCAAGCGACATCACGACAGCAACGCCGAACCTGGCCCACTCGAATCTACGACGTCACACCACATGGCGATCAAGTCAGGAAGAGGTGGCTCTGTCGTCCAGGAAAGAGGCGTAGAGCTCTTGGTCAAACAATCGGGCGGAAACAATGTCGCGCATGGGGAAGGCGACTTTGAGGTCGTCCAACGCCAGATCGGACAGTTGGTCTTCGATGGCGGGCGCGTAGTTGGTGGTCATGACGAGTTCGCGAGAGTCGCTGTCGCGGTAGCCGCTCGCTATAGGGATCAGGGCGACGTCTCCGCCGTCGCGATGACCGAACGTCCCTTGAATGGGCCAACCGACATACGACTTCCCGCTGGCCAGAGAGAGTTCGACGACAACATCGCTTGGTCGATGATCAAGCTTATCTGGTCGCCGGCCGCCTCGGCGGCCTTGTGCCGCGTGTTGAATTGGTCGAACCGGGAGAACGTGTTGAGTATTACCGGCAGGATCGTCGCGAGGACGAACGTGCCGGCGGCGGTTCCGGAATAGTCGAGGGGGACGATGGTCTTCCAGCATTCGGCGATGGCGGGAACGTAGGTGTTGGCGAACACAACGAACAATCGCGCGATGAAGTACAAAACAACGCCCGCAATGGCGGACTGGAATACAACGTGATAACCGGTCTCCCGGGGTAGTGAGTAACGAGTACCGTTAAACCAGTTGAGGAAGAGGTAGCCAGCAAGGGCCGGCACCAACAGAAGCCCTAGGCCCACTGGGAGTATGTTCTCTAGGGTTTGGGCGGGTGCGTCTTGGCGAGTTCGACCATGCCGCCGAGTCGGGTGCGGAATGCCTCGCTGGAAGCGAGGTCACGGGTCCTAACCGAAAGACGGCCTTTGCTGTCGATTTGGACTGGCGGCGGTTTGGGCGCTGCCCGGGGCGACGATGGGGTGTTGGGTTGGTGCTCGCTCACGCTCGTGGCCCTTTGGTCGGTCGAACTCATCTCGCACTCTTACCTGAGTTGCGTTGGATACGCAAGCCGAAGCTGGTGTCGGAAGTCGGGAGCTGGCGAGGCAAGGCGGCAAAGACGGAACGGGGCAAGCATTACGAGCGAAGGACGGCCCGAGTAGTGCGCGTCGCAAGTATGGCGGCGTGTCGGCATGCGGGATCGGGTTTTTCGTCAGTGTCCGGTGTGGTTCGGCGACGCGCGCTTGGGTGGCGCCGCGAGCCTAAGCTAATTCTGTCGATCGCGCCTACGTTTCCCAAAGGCGGCGTCGATACTCTCCGAGCGCATTGTGGATCAAGGCACCGCAGAGTTGTGCCGCGTGATCGACGCCCCTAAACGTCGGTGAGAATCCCAGCTGCCGGAGTCGTGCGCGTGCGGCGTTTCGCGGTCTGACTACCCAGCCCCTCCAAGGCTCCCAGACTATGTTGGCACCGTAACGAAGAGCGCTGTGAAGTGACGCCTGCTGAAACCGATAGCCCGCGTACCGCATAACAAAGCTCAAAACGTCCGTTTGCATCGGCTCTTTATGCGAGTACAGGAATATCGTCGCAATTCCCGCGAGATTTCGTGGGCCTGGAAAGAGTCCGTGCCGAAAAAGGCCATACATGCTCCGACCTGCCCAACAGCAGCGACGATCCGTCGACAAAGCCGCAGCTATCGAGGCTCTCGGTACCTTCCATCCGAACTCTCGACGCATACCTCGGGCCAAGTCATATGTCGTCACTGCATGCTGCTCCCTTTCGAGCAAAAAAACCGCTGCATCGGAGTTGGAAAGCCATCGCGGATTGCGCAACGTACAGGTCAGACAGCGCCTATCTTCCCAAGGGCTCATTGAAACTTCGCAGACTTCGCACCGGTGTATCTTCATGCCGCTCTCGGTTGATGCTGCGGCTGTAGCAGCAATCGTTCGGGATCACCGAGTTCGAAGTCGATGTCGTCCCACAATTGATCGGACCAGTGCTCATGCAGGTGGAGAACAGAATCGACTCGCGCCAGCGACGGAGACCGTGGCAGCAGATACCCGCCGGACGGATGCGGACAGATGACTCGCTGCATCGGCCGCATAGCCCAAGCAAGTGCCCTCTGGTCATTGGCCGACGGGCCGTCAACGTGATTGCCCGGCCAGGGATACTCCGTGCTGACAAGAATGGGTAGCGGCCACCGGTCGCGTTCGATGATTGCGATTCCGTGCAATGCTGCGTAACGCCGAAGTTCGTGTGACGCCTCGCCGACTCCCCCGAACAGGCGGAATACTGGCTTCGATAGACCCAGCCGCTCCGAACGCCATGAAGTAGTCGTCCGTAGCCGCCTTGAATCGCAACAACTCGTTTTTTGGCAAGACACCGCGGTAGGCTTTCCATTCTGCGAGTATGATCGCGTCGGAGCAGGCGAGAGTCGAATCGATTTGATGTGCTAGGAGCCCTCAGCCGGGGAATGTTCCCCGACCGCTGACGCGTAAGGAAGTGCCGGCGTTTCCCCCGTCGCCGGAGGCGTACTTCCATGCAAGCCTTCAGCCGGGGGAGTGTCCCCGACCGCTGACGCGCAAGGAAGTGCTGACATTTCCCCCGTCGCCGGAGGCGTACTTCCATGCAAGCCTGCGCCGCAGGAAATTTCCGGGGGAAGCATGTTCAAAATGCGGACGAAAAAGAGTCTTTTGTGCTTGAGCATCCCCATGCGCCACGAAATGTGTAGTGGTGTCCCCGAATTTTTTCGAGGAGACGTTCTGTGGCGCAGCCTTGCATGGAACTCCTAATGGGTGAGTGCTCGCGGGTGGTTCACGTTTCAGGCCG
>JAPOYI010000093.1 GCA_026706665.1 Gammaproteobacteria bacterium
CGGCGAGTTTCTTCAATACTGCTTCAGCGATTTCGACTTCGAGAACATTCGGCAGACCCTGCCGACCCGGACCTTCGACGACAATCTGCAGATCAACTGCGGCGACAAGGACGTGATGCTCAAGCGCGCGGGGCCCTGCCATACCCGGGGCGATATCCTGGTCCATGTCCCCGCGGACAGATTGATGTTCACCGGCGACATCCTGTTTATCGAGGGCCATCCGATCCTCTGGGCCGGTCCCGTCGGCAACTGGATCGGCGCCTGCGATTACATGCTCGGCCTCGACCTCGAAACCATCGTGCCCGGCCACGGCCCGATCACCGATCATCGTGGCGTCCGGGCGGTGCGCGATTACCTTGTCTACGTGCGCGACGAGGCCCGGAAGCGCTTCGACGCCGGCCTGACGGTCTACGATGCCGCCATGGACATCTCCATGACGGACTATGACGCCTGGGGCGACGGCGAACGCATCGTCGTCAACGTCGCTACGCTATATCGAGAATTCGGAGACTCCGAATCGCCGGCGAACCCGGTAGAGCTGTTCACTCTCATGGCAAAGCTGCACAAGACGCGCCGGCGTTAGTCAGATCACACGAACGTCGCCAGCTCCTCCAATCCGTACCGCTGAAGCACGGGAACCTGCGCCTGCGGTGCAGGATAGCCCGCGACGACCAGGACGTAGGGGCGCTCGTCCCGCGGACGGTCCAGCAACCTGTTCAGGAACCGCATCGGGCTCGGCGTGTGGGTGAGCGTCGCGACACCCGCGTTGTGAAGGGCGGAGATAAGGAGACCCGTCGCGATGCCGACGGACTCCGACGTGTAGTAGTTCTTGACGCGCTTCCTGCCGCCCCCGCCCTGGACAAAGCTGAATCGTCGCAGGAAGACAGCGATCAGTACCGGAGCGGTGGTAAGGAACGGCTTGTTGGCGTCGGTCCCCAGCGGGGCCAGCGCCTCGAGCCACTCTTTCGGCGCACGGCGGCCATAGAACTGACGCTCCTCGTGTTCGGCAGCTTCACGTATCGCTGCCTTCTTCTCAGCGTCCGTCACGACCACGAAGTGCCAGGGCTGGCGGTGGGCACCGCTCGGCGCGCTTCCGGCGGTAAGCAGCGCATGTTCGATAACGTCGACCGGAATCTCGCGGTCGGAGAAGTCGCGCACCGTACGGCGGCGGCGCATGAGTTCGTAGAAGCCCGCAGCCCTGGACTTCATCTCGACTACTGGACGCTCCTCGAACTCGAGCGGCGCAAACCCTTCCACAGCACGCCTCCTGCCGTTTGCCACGGCGCTCGATTGTAGTTCCCGGAGCGACCTTAAGGGGCGTCGGCGCGCTTCGCGGCGATTTCCTGCGCGAGGGCCATGTACGCTGCGGCGCCAGTCGAACGCCGGTCGTAGAAGATCACCGGGAGGCCGTGGCTGGGGGCCTCCGCCAGCCGCACATTGCGCGGAATGACGGTTCGGAACACCTGGTCGCCGAAGTGGTCGATCAGCTGGCGGGACACTTCGAGCGTGAGGCGGACGCGGGGGTCGTACATCGTGCGAAGGACGCCCTCGATCTCGAGCCGGGGGTTGCCCCGCTCCCGCGTGCCCGCGATCGTGTCGAGCAGCGCGACAAGACCTTCGAGGGCGTAGTACTCGCACTGCGTCGGGATCAGTACGCCATCCGCGGCCATCAGGGCATTCAGCGTCAGTATGTTGAGTGCCGGGGGACAGTCGATGATGACGTAGTCGAACCAGCGCGATGCCGGCGCAAGGGACTCGCGCAGGCGCGCGACACGGTCCTCTATGGCAAGCAGTTCGACTTCCGCAGCTGTCAGGTCCGCGTTGGAAGGCGCAAGGGCAATCCCGGCCACGCATTCGAGAACGATGTCGTCCAGCCGAGCCTCTCCCACCAGCCATTCGCAGGTCGATCCTTCAAGCGCGTCCTTGTCGATTCCGCACCCTATCGTCGCGTTGCCCTGTGGGTCGAGATCGACCAGGAGCATTTGCGCCCCGGTCAGCGCGAGCGATGCAGACAGGTTGACGCTGGTCGTCGTCTTGCCGACCCCGCCCTTCTGGTTCGCCACCGCTATGACATGCATGTCTCGTCCAGGCGCTGAACCTTCGTTATGTGCCGCGGCGGCTCGCCGGCGTCCGCCGGAGCCGGCCCGGCGCATCGCACACGGCCGCCGGGGAATGGGAGTGCCGCCAAGGAGGCCGCGGACTGCAGCAAGGCGCATCCCCCTGGCCGCAGGAGGTGCCGCACGATCTCCCACGCCTCCGCCGGCTTGGCGACCGCCCGGACCGTGACGGTGTCGAACGGCTCGCGGGGGTCGAACCGGCGCGCATCCTCCAGCACCACCTCGGCGTTTCCGATATCGAGTTCGATCAGCGCCTGGCGCAGGAACCTGGCCTTCCTTTCGCTGCGCTCCACGAGGGCAACCCACCAATGGGGCCCGGCGATCGCGAGGGGAATCCCGGGGAAGCCGGCCCCCGAACCGATATCCGCAAGACGGGCCCCTTCGACCCACGGGACCAAGGTCAGGCTGTCTGCGATGTGCCGCGTTTCGAGGCGATCCGCGTCGCGGCGCCTGACGAGGTTATGTGTGCGGTTCCAGTGCCGGACAAGCTCGCCGAACGCATCCAGGCGCATTCGAGCGCGCGCGTCGAGGTTCACGCGGACCGACGCGCCGCGCGCTCTCCGGACAGACGCTTCGCGTGAATCAGGAGCAACGACAGGGCCGCGGGCGTGATCCCGGGAATCCTGGATGCCCGCGCCAGCGTCCCGGGCTTCGCGAGCGAGAGTTTTTCCTTGAGTTCATTGGATAGCCCCTCGATGCTCTCGTAGTCGAGCTCGGCAGGCAGCATGACGGCCTCCTGGGCCTTCATCTTCGCGATCTCCCGATCCTGGCGTCTGATATAGCCGTCGTACTTCGCCTGGACTTCCACCTGCTCCAGCGCAACGACCGGAATGTCCGCCGCCACCGCCTGGACGGCCCGCAGGTCCGCCGCGGTCGCACCGGGGCGTTTCAGGAAATCGAACAGGTTCGTTTCCTTCGCGACGGTTTCCCCGCACCGGGCCTCGAGTCGAGCGCAGAGATCGCTACCAGGCGTCAGCCGGGTGGCTTTCAATGCCGCCGCTGCCCGTTCGATCGCGGCGCGCTTCGCCTCGAACCTGCGCCAGCGCCCGGCGTCGACCAGGCCAAGCTCCCTCGCCACCGGCGTCAGCCGCAGGTCCGCATTGTCCTGGCGCAGGCGCAGCCGGTACTCCGCGCGGCTTGAGAACATGCGGTACGGTTCGTTGGTGCCGAGGGTGACGAGGTCGTCAACAAGAACGCCGAGGTACGCCTCATGCCGCCCGGGCGTCCACGGGGCGCTGCCCCCCACCTTCCGCGCGGCGTTCAGTCCCGCCAGCAATCCCTGCGCCGCCGCCTCTTCGTAACCGGTCGTGCCGTTGATCTGCCCCGCGAAATAGAGGCCCGCGACGGCCTTCGTCTCGAGCGACGGTTCGAGACCCCGGGGATCGAAGAAATCGTACTCGATCGCATAGCCCGGCCGCGTGATCCGCGCCCGTTCGAAGCCTTCCATGCTCCGGAGGAGCGCGAACTGGACTTCGAAAGGCAGGCTCGTGGAGATGCCGTTGGGATAGAGCTCGTTCGTGTCGAGGCCTTCGGGTTCGACGAACACCTGGTGCGAAGCCCGGTCTGCGAACCGGACCACCTTGTCCTCGATGGAAGGGCAGTAGCGGGGCCCGACGCCCTCGATTTCCCCCGCGAACATCGGCGAGCGGTCCAGCCCGTCCCGAATGATCCGGTGCGTTTCTGCGTTCGTGGCGGCGATGTGGCAGGGCACCTGGCGCGGATGTTCGCTGCCGTCCGACATGAAGGACATCACCGGACACGGCTCGTCGCCCCACTGCGGCTCCAGGCGATCGAAATCCACGGTGTCCCCGGCGATCCGCGGGGGCGTCCCGGTCTTGAGCCTGTCCACGGCAAACGGCAATGCGCGCAAACGCTCGGCAAGGGCGTTGGAAGCAGGGTCGCCGGCGCGACCGCCCGCGTGGTTCGAGAGGCCTATGTGGATGCGCCCGCCCAGGAACGTCCCGGTAGTCAACACCACGGCGGGGGCGGAGAACTCGAGGCCCATGGCTGTCAGGACACCTTCGACCCGTCCCCTGCGGATCTCGATGTCCACGACGGACTGCTGGAAGATGGCGAGATTCTCCTGCGCTTCCAGCAGTCGGCGGATCGCCTTGCGGTAGAGCGTGCGGTCGGCCTGGGCGCGCGTGGCGCGCACCGCGGGGCCCTTGCTCGCATTCAGCGTGCGGAACTGGATTCCCGCCGCATCCGTGGCGAGGGCCATCGCCCCGCCCATCGCGTCGATCTCCCGCACCAGGTGGCTCTTGCCGATCCCGCCTATCGCGGGATTGCAGGACATCTGCCCCAGGGTCTCTATGCTCTGCGTCAGAAGCAGCGTGGACGCACCGGTTCTCGCTGCCGCGAGGGCAGCCTCGGTCCCGGCGTGTCCGCCGCCGACAACGATGACGTCGCAGGTTTCGCTATGGAGTGTCATGGCGCTGGTCCAGAGTCAACGGGGTAGCTTATTTGCCTATGCAGAAGCTGGCAAAGATTTCGCCCAGCAGGTCGTCCGCCGATATACGGCCGACGATAGCGCCCAGGTGACCGTGGGCATCCCGCAGGTCTTCGGCGACCAGTTCGCCGTAGTTGGCCGCCAGGCGTTCCGCAGCGGCAGCCAGCGCCGCATCCGCCGCGGCCAGCGCATCGAGATGCCGCGCCCGCGACGTGAAAAGGCCCTCTCCCGCCCGGTACCCCGCCGCCTGCTTGATCTCCGTCGCCAGCGCATCGACACCTTCCCCCGTCAACGCGCAAATACGCACGGCTCCCAGAGAGATACTGCCCGTCGGCCGTCCGGACAGATCCGCCTTGTTCCTCACTATGATCGTTGCCGCGCCCGTGCAAGCATCCCCTCCTGGGCCACCGCTTGCCGCCCTGTCATCCACGACCCAGAGCACCACATCGGCGGCCGCCATGGCGCGATGCGCGCGGTTGATGCCTTCCGTTTCCACCGCGTCCCCCGTGTCGCGCAGGCCGGCCGTGTCGACGACGCGAACGGGCATGCCATCGAGGTCGAAGTCGGCATCCAGCGTATCCCGAGTGGTGCCCGGCACGCTGGTGACGATGGCGCGATCTTCGCCGGAGAGCCGGTTCAGCAGGCTGGACTTGCCCACGTTCGGCGCGCCGGCGATGACCACGTTCAAACCGTCCTTCAACAGCGCACCCTGGCGCGCCCGGGCGCGCAGTTTCGAGAGCCGTTTCCGCACCGAAGCCAAGCGCTCGCCGACGTCCGACTCGGAAAGGAAGTCGATGTCCTCATCCGAGAAGTCGATGGCGCCCTCGCAAAAGACCCGCAGTTCCAGGACCTCATGCGCGATCGCATGCACGTGTTTGGAGAACTCGCCGGAAAGCGAGCGCACCGCCCCTCTCGCCGCCTGGCGGGTGGCGCTGTTGACGAGATCCAGCACGGCCTCCGCCTGCGCCAGGTCCATCTTGCCGTTGACGAAAGCCCGCTGGGTGAACTCGCCGGGGTCGGCGCGCCGGGCGCCGAGCGACAGCACGCGCTCGAGCAGCATGTCGAGCACCATGGGCCCGCCGTGCGCCTGCAGTTCCAGCACGTCCTCGCCGGTGAGCGAGTTCGGGCCTTCGAACCGTATCGCAATGCCGCGATCAAGCGCCGCCCCGTCACCGTCGCGAAAACCGCAATAGACGGCAGCGCGAGGCGGGAGCTTTCTGCCGGTCAGGGCCCTTGCTATTTCCAGGGTCAGCGGACCGGACACACGGACGATGCCGACGCCGCCCCGCCCCGGGGCGGTCGCGACCGCAGCTATGGTGTCGACGGTCGACATGGCGCACGCGGCTCGATCAGGCGCTCTCCGCCTTCTCTATCCGGTAGTTCGTGAACCATTGCTGCGCCATGGAAAGGAGGTTGTTAACCAGCCAATACAGGACGAGGCCCGCCGGGAAGAATATGAACAGCACGGTAAACATGATGGGCATCATCTTCATCATCCGCGCCATCATCGGATCCGGCGGCGTGGGACTGAGCAGTTGCTGCGCATACGTCGATATCCCCATCAGGATGGGCAGCACAAAGAACGGGTCCATCGCGGAGAGGTCCTGAACCCAGCCGAAGAACGGCGCTTGCCGCAGCTCGACGCTTTCGTAGAGCACCCAGTACATGGCGATCAGCACGGGCATCTGCAGGAGCATCGGCAGGCAGCCACCCAGCGGGTTCGCCTTCTCTTTGCGGTACAGCTCCATCATTTCCTGCGACAGCTTCTGCCGGTCGCCGGCGTGACGCTCCTGCAGGCGCTTCATCTGCGGCGCGAGCTTGCGCATCTTGGCCATAGACTTGTAGCTGGCGTGAGACAGCGGGTAGAGGATGATCTTGATGACCAGGGTCATCAGGATGATGGCCACGCCCCAGTTGTAGGCAAACGACTGGATGATCTCGAGCAGCCGGAAGAGCGGTGCCGCCAGGAACCACAGGAACCCGTAGTCCACCGTCAGGTTGAGGTTCGGCGCTATCTCTTCGAGGCGGTCCTGATCCTTCGGGCCAGCGTAGAATCCGGCGCCGACAATGGCCGTCCCGCCCGGCGCCACAGTGAACGCCGGACCCGTGAAACCGACGATGTAGGTCCCGTCGCCACGGCGATTCGGGTAGCCATAGTAGGTGTTCTCCTGGTTGGGATTCGCGACCCACGCACTCAGGAAGTAGTGCTGCAGCATCGCGATCCAGCCGCCTGTCACCACTTCAAGAAGCTCCTCGTCGCGGAGATCTTCGAAATCCACCTTTTCGTAGCGTGTATCGACCGTCGTCAGGGCAGCGCCGAGATAGGGCCTGGGGCCAAGCGTGAATCCCTGCCCGGTCTCCGGCAAAGAGGCATCCCGCTTGAGTTGCGCGAAGAGATTCGCCGTCATCGGTTCGGCGCGCCGGTTGTCAATCTCGTACGCAACGTCCACCAGGTACGACTCCGGGTCGAACCGGAAGCGCTTTTCCACGATGAGGCCGTCCTCCTCGTGGCGCAGGACGACTTCTTCGGGCGTGTCCTCGACCCGGTACGACCGCCGGGATGCGATGTAGTGGGGACGGCCGGATCGCGAATCGATGCCATCCGGGCCTGCCAAGCCGCTCTGGGCGATGTAGGTGTGGCCCACTCGCCGGTCGAGCAGCACGAACGGCGCGTCGGGCTGGTCCAGGCTGACCGGATACCTGGGCAGCCGGACGCCGACGATGTCGCCTCCGACCGGATCGATCCACGCCGTCATGGTGGGCGTCGACACCTCGATCAGCCGTGCGCGCTCCAGCGCCGGATCCGTCACTTCCACGGCGTCAACAGGCTCCGCGACCGAAGCCGGCACCGGCACATCGAAATCGTATTCCGCCGTTTCGTCTTCGACCGATGGCATATCCGGCAACGCCCCGCGCTCCTCGGCCACCGGCGACTCGACGGGCTTCACCGGGGGACGGCCGTAGTCCTGCTGCCAAGCGAGCATCAGCAGGTAGGCCGTGATGCCGAGCGCAACGAGCAGGGCGATGCGTTGGATCTCGGTGCTGGGAAGGGTCACGACGGATTGTCCCTGCTGGCCGCCGGCACGGGGTCGTGGCCGCCCGGGCCCCAGGGATGGCACTTCCCGATCCGCTTCAACGCCAGCCAGCCGCCGCGGATGGGGCCGTGCACACGGATGGCCCCCACGGCGTACGCGGAGCAGGTCGGATAGTAGCGGCAGCTCGGCGGAAACAGCGGGCTTATGACAAGGCGATATGCCTGGACCAAACCAACCAGCGCCTTCCTGGCTGCCGTGCCGATGGTTTTCTTCATGGTTCCCTGCACAACTTCTCCCAAAGTGCATCCGCCGCCCGACGGACCTCGCCCGCCCGGATCGGCCTCCCGTCGCCAAAGCCGGTGACGACGATGACAATATCGCAGTTCGGCAACCTCGCCCGGGCGTAACGGAACGATTCGCGTATGTGACGTTTGGCCCGGTTGCGGTCTATCGCGCGCCGCAACACCCTTCGCGGGGCGACGACGCCAAGCCGCGAGGCGCACATTCTATTCTCCGCAGCGACGAGGCGTAACGGGCCGCTGCGAAGACGGTGATGCGGCCTTCTGAACACGCGATCGAACTCTCGCTTCCGGGCAAGCCGTGCGCTGAGCGGGAAACGATAGTCGACGGCGGATGGAATCCCCACTGATTCACCCATTCCATGTACTACATTCGCTCGGGAACCGGCCCCGGCGATGATGGGTCCCCGCAGAGGCGGGAGCTACACCGACAGCCGTTTCCGGCCCTTGGCCCGGCGAGCGGCCAATACCTTGCGCCCGCTACGCGTCGCCATCCTGGCGCGAAAACCGTGCGTTCGCTTGCGCTTGATCACGCTGGGCTGAAATGTCCTTTTCATCAGGCACTTGCGGGGGGTTGAAAAGGCCGGCGATTGTAGGGAAATCGCACTCGGGCTGTCAATTCCCCGCACTGTCCAACGCGAAGTGAGGGTGAAGCGAAGGTCCGATTCCAACGCGAAGTGAGGGTGAACGGGGTGTTCTGCGCATCATTCGGGGATGATCG
>JAPOYI010000146.1 GCA_026706665.1 Gammaproteobacteria bacterium
GATTCCGACTCCGCCTACCTCTCCGTTCAGGCTCATTTCGGTATTGGATTAGACTCGCTATTTCTTCACTCACGCTATTTCTTCAACACTCCGTCTGGTCGGGTTGCGTATCCCGCATGAACGCTGTCAACTGGACGAGATCGAAGCAGTACTCGCGGTCGTAGTCGAGCCAGCTCCCGGTGCTCCACCCGACCGCGCCATGGCAACCGCGTGCTTCCCGGACGTCATCCGCCTTGGGCGGTCGTGTCGGTGGTCACCCGTTCGGCACCGGTCTCGGTATGGGCACCTCCCGTGCTTCGCCGGGTTGGACGGCCTCCCGGATGTCGGCGGTGCGCAAACGGACCCAAGGCCATCGGGCCTCCATGAGCACGACGATGCCCATACCTCTGCCCGACAGGTTCTGCTGGAATTTGATGCTCTGGTCGGTGGTAATCGGGACTCGATCATGGGATTGCCTCCTTCTCTGGGGTCACGGAGCTTCAGTATCTCCGTGCCTACTGAAGTTCTCGTCATTCGGCAGCGCCGCCGCTCTCCGAGCAACCCTATTGACCCAATCGCTTGGCGTTGCACGGCACCGAAGAGCTTCTCCTTGGCACGGATATGGCGGCGCGGTACTTGCCACGCTGATACAGGTCTCGGAGCACGTCGTCCGCGATGCCGCAGATGTAGTTGGCAATCCAGTTCGGATCGCCATTCGCCATGCGCTGCCCCCTCTGCCTCGCGGATGCGGCGCCACTGTCCAGAAAGCCAGTCTACCGGCGCGGCTTCCTGGAGGCACCCTCAAAGAGCCTGCAGCGCGTCGATCTTCTGCGTGTGCGCCGCCCTTCGCGCGCTATCCAGGTTGAGCGATCTCCCGCACGAGCCCGGCCTCCGCCAGGTCTCCCCACAGGGCATCGGGGATATCGCGGGCGATGAGGTCCAAGTTGGTCTCGACCTCCCCGATCGATCGGACGCCGGGAATCACCGCCGCGACGGCGGAATGGCGCAACGGATACCGCAGGGCCGCGGCGCGCGGGTCCACGCCGTGGGATTCGCACATGCGCCGGATCGCCTGGGCCTTCTGCCACACCTGGTCCGGCACTGGCTTGTAGTCATACGTCGCGGCACGCCGATCATCGGTGACGAGGACGCCCGAGTTGTACGGTGCGCCGATGATGATGGAGACACGCCTTTCCAGGCACTTCGGAAGGAACGCATCCAGGGGTTCCTGTTCCAGCAGCGTAAAGCGGCCAGCGAGCAGGAAACAGTCGACATCCATCATGTCCAGCACGCGGTCGCATACCTGCCACTCGTTGACGCCAAGGCCGATGGCGCGCACGACGCCCTGCTCCCGAAGGTCGCGCAACGCGGGCAGCGCTCCCTTGCTCGCGGCTTCGAATATGCCCGGCTGCGCATCCCCGTGTGTCCATACGTCGATATCATGGCAGAGGAGGATGTCGATCCGGTCGAGGCCCAGCCGGTTGAGACTCGACTCCATGGAGCGGCGGATGGCATCGTAGGAATAGTCGTAGCGGATGGCGAAAGGTTCCCGGTCGCGATGCCGCGCGAACCGTTCGCCCTCTTCCTGCGGCACCAGCAAGCGCCCTACCTTGCTGGACAGGGCGAACGCTTCACGGGGCAAACCCCGCAGTACGCGGCCGACCCGCTTCTCGCTCAAGCCGTGCCCGTATAGCGGCGCCGTATCGAAATAGCGAATGCCGCCGTCCCAGGCTCGGCGCATGATCTCCGCCGCCGCGCCTTCGGTGATGCGGTCGCCCACGGCGCCCAGCGGGCCACCACCGAAGCCGAGTTCAGTGACCACGGTGTCCGTTGCGCCGATGTTTCTTGTCTGGATCATTGTCTGCTCATGCCACGCCCGGATGTACGTCGACACGCTCGTCCACGCCAGGGAGGAAACAATAGGCCAAGGTTACCTTCCGGGCAATCGGTCGTTAGATCGGTATCCGAGGAAACGTTGTCGGCGGACGGTCGGATGTCCGCTTTCGAAGCGTCAATCTCCCACGCTGCTCCGGGTCAGTTTCGCATTTCAGCAACAAAGTCCAGGGGCCAAAAGACCCGCAGATACCCGTAAATTTTGGTTTGACGGGGCGCTAGGTGCGATCGCCCTGCAGGACATCGACCTGGTGGTTGTCCCGCAGACGCCAAGTGGGCATCAATCCCGCGAGTCCCGATATCGCGACAGGGAGTGCACGGGCGACCCCGCAGCGCGCTTTCAACGGGATCTCAGCGCCTCCTTCAGGAAGGCGATCTGCGCTTCGGTAACAGGTTCGAATTCAGGCAATCTGCAGCGCGGTCCCCAGAATCCATCGGCGGGTCCCATGCCATACAGCCCCTGGATCGTGTCGTCCGCGCAGATGTGCATGGATCGGCGCTCCACGCGTGTCAGGCCATTCCTCCGCAAACCCGGACACCGGTGCTTGAACTGCACGACATACTTCTCGCCCCCGCGAAGATGAAAGGCGATTAACCGCTCGCTCAGGACCTCGGTGCGATCGATACGGCCCGACACGAGGCAACGCTTTGACTCGCTGTAACCGCCCTCTTCCGGACCCGCCAGGATTTCGGCTATGACGGAGTCCAGGTCGGATTCCTTCTCTGGCGCCTCATCCACCTCGTCCGCCACACCAGCCCCGCCAAGCACAAGGAGGGCCGCAACGGCGATGAGTGTCGCTGCCTTCATGGCCCGGAGCCCGGATCACCGCCCCGGGCGGCGCGCAGGCTCTTGACCTGCGCTTCATCGATTTTCTCGAACTTTCCGAGCGTGCAGGATGTCGACTCGGGGAACCCGGACCGGGGCCGGCCGCGAAAACGGTCGTGCTCGCAGACCCGGCTGCCGTGCGATTCGACCGTCGGGATCATTTCCCAGCTCAGGCCGCGGCAACGAGTCAACAGGCGATTGAGCCAAACGCCCCTGCGGCCATGAAAGAGCAGGGTCTTGTCGTCGAGAACCTCCACGCCGTCGTAGCTCCTGGTGGAAATGCAGTTCTGGCTGGTCCGATAGGCATCATCTTCCAACGGGTTGGCCAGGATCGTTTCGACATCCAGCGCCGCCTCGTGCAGCGCCGTCTCGTCCTCTGCCCCTTCATCCCCAGTAGCAGCCGCCAGTTGCGATGCCGGGTTAGCCGCCAGCAGAACCACCGACAGAATCGCGCAGCATATGCGCAACCGGGCGTTTGCCAGCTTCCCGAAGGGCAACCGGCGCTGAAGGGTCACCGAACTTCGCGACATGTCCAGTACCATGGCGACGTCGAAAGTGCCTGTTGCCCCCGAGTTTACAAGTTCCCGATGAAAGCGGCTACGGACTGCGTGGCCGTCGGGCGCCCCCACCCCAGCTACCGTTTACGTTCATGTCTGGAGGCGGTCGACCGCTCCGTACCGCCGGGCCACGTGGGCAAGGAAGGCATCGGTCCGCAACGGGGCGCCCGTCGCCTGCTCCAGTATTTCCATGGTGGACTTCGCGCTTGCCTGCGTGTGGACGTTGCTCCTGAGCCAGGCCAGCAACGGTTCGAATTCTCCCTGGCCGATGCCCTCGGCGACCCCCGCCGCGCGCGCCGCCGCGAACAACTGCGCCGCCGTGAGGGCGCCCATCGTGTAGGTCGGGAAATACCCGATCAGGCCAGTGAACCAATGCACGTCCTGCATACAGCCGTCCCGGTCGTTTCCGGCAGTCCTTAAGTCCAGGTACTCCGTCATCTTCGCGTCCCAGGCGTCGGGGATGTCGGTCACGCGCATCGATCCGACGATGAGGTGCTGTTCCAGTTCATATCGGAGAATGACGTGCATGGGATAAGTCACCTCGTCGGCGTCCACCCGGATGAACCCACGCTCAACGCGGGTCGCGGCGCGATGCAGGTTTTCCGCCGACCATGCCGGGTCGTTGTTATCGGCGCCCAGGCACTCTCGCACAATGGGCACCGCGTACTGCAGGAAATCAAGGCTGCGGCAAACCTGCATTTCCATCAGGAGGGACTGGCTCTCGTGCAACGCCATGCCGCCTGAACTGCCCACGGGTTGACGGCGCCAATCGACCGGCAATCCCTGTTCGTACATCGCGTGACCGGTCTCGTGCAATACGGCAAACATGGATTCGAGAAACGCCTGGCGGTTGTAGCGTGTCGTGATTCGCGTGTCGTCCGGGTCGCCGCCGCAAAACGGGTGGTGACTGGTATCGAGACGGCCCCGCTCGAAATCGAACCCAATTCGTTCCATCAGGTTCCGCCCCAACGCCGCCTGCTGCGCATCAGTGAAGGGTCCCGGCATAGGCAGGGCATCGCGCTGCGTCCCGAGTGCCGTGTCGATCAGCGCCGGCAACGCTCGCTTCAGCTTCTCGAAGACCGGATCGATGCTCGACCGGCTCATGCCTGGCTCGAATTCGTCCATCAGCGCATCGTACGGGTCCATTCCCAGGGCATCGCCCAGGGCTTCTCCCCGGCGTCGAATGAGTTCTACAACGCGATGCAGGGGTTCCACCATGGCGTTCCAGTCGTTGTCCACACGCCGCACGCGCCACGCCTGTTCACAACGCGCCGTCTCCCGGCTGAATTCCACGACAAGCGCTTCCGGCACAGCGCGCGCCCGGCGCCAGAGACGCTGAATCTGGCGCACATTGGCGCGTTCCCATTCATCGAGTTCCGACTCTTGCGACGCCGCATCCGACCACTCTCCGACGCACGGATCGGAAATCATCGTGTGAACGACACCGGCAAGCGTGGCCAGGGAGTCTGCCCGGCCCGATCCGCCGCCGCGAGGCATCATGACCGCTTCGTCCCAGGACAGCATGGATTGCGCATGCTGCAGGTCGCCGATCCTTCGGAAATGGCCATGCAAGGCGCGATAGCTCATGGAGTCACCCCGTTCGAAAACCGCAGGCGATCCACCGCGCGTACCGCGGCGCCCGCGAGACGCGGCAAGCGTGAATAGGCACCGGTCGAACCGGCGCCGCTATTCACGACCATCGCTACCGCAAGGTTTCGCGACGGGTCGCAAAAGGCACCACTGCTGCCATAGCCATAGTGACCGAAGGCGTCGGAGACGCGGGACCCGAGAACGAAGGCGCGGTGATAGCCCAGACGCCACTGCATCGGCACGAACAGCACCTTGTCGCGGCCCCGGTTCTGCACCCGCCCGATCTCGGCGACCGTCGCGCGCGACAATAGCGACGCCCCATCGAGTTCACCGCCGTTGGCGATCATGGCGTACATCCTCGCCAATGCACGCGCGGTAAAGTGGCCGTTGGCAGCCGGTATGACCGCGGCAGCGACCGCTTCGCCGTTCCAGTCGAAGGGTTCCGAAAAGGGCATGATCGAAGCCCGAAACTCGGGTAGTTCGATTCCCGCGGCGCTCAGTACCGTCTCGATACGTTCCCTGACCGTCGCCCGCCAATCGTCGGCCGGCGTTTCCGGCGGCTCGACCCGCGCGTCCAGCGAGGTCGCCCGGCGCGCCATCGCATCCGGCGGCACGCCGATGAACATGCCTTCGAGGTTCAGCGGTTCCACCAGTTCCTCCCGCAGCACCTGCTGAAAAGGCCGCTGGGCTATCGATTCGATCAGGCCGCCGACCAGCCAGCCATAGGTCAGTGCGTGATAGCCATGCATGGCGCCCGGCACGTGAACGGGAGCGGCGTTCGCTACCACCTCGATCATGTGGTCCCAATCGAGCATCTCGTCGGGGTGTTCCACCATGTCCGCGATCCGATAGAGCGCAGCCTCATGGCAAAGCAGTTGGCGTATGGTGATGGAGTCCTTTCCCTGCGTTCCGAACTCCGGCCAATGCCGGGCGACCGGGTCGTCGTAAGCCGCCCTCCCCTGCTCGACCAGGATGTGCAGCAGCGTCGAAGCCACACCCTTGGTGGTGGAGAACGAAAGGCAGACGGTGTCCTCACGCCAGGGATCGCCTTCGCCGTCTCGCGACCCGCCCCAGAGGTCCACGACGCAACGCCCCCTATGGTACACGCAGACGGCGGCGCCGCCCCTTCCCGCCCGGGGGATTCCCCGTCTGAGCGTCGATGCGACCTCAGCGAATTCCGGATGGACCGTTCCTTCCAGCATCACCCACGTTCCAATGGTTCAACAGAAAAAGTTTCCCATGGAAACCACCTAAAGTCGCGTACCGGATGAGGCATAATCACCAAAGTCGATTGCCTCCGCGCCTGACCTCCCTGCCCGACCTCTCTGAAAATGACGAGCGCATTCAATGGACTTCGAGTGGTGGACCTGTCCGACCGGCTCTCCGGTGCCTTCGCCGCACGACTGTTCGGGGATTTCGGCGCGGACGTCATATTGGCGGAGCCCCCCGAAGGTCACCCCCTCCGTTCCGAAGAGCCGTTCCTCGACAACCGCCCCGGGATCGAGCGCAGTGTCGCGCATGCCTATGTGAACTGGAACAAGCGCTCGGTCGTCATCGACGGCCCGGACGCGCTCGATGACCTCGTGGCCGCGGCGGACGTCGTCGTCACAACCCACGATGCACCAGCCTTCCCGCTCTCGCCAGATGCAGTACACCTATCCGTCACGCCGCACGGCCTGGAACACCCGCTGGCCCGAAGGCCGGGGAACAACCTGACCGCGAGCGCCCGCGTCGGCTGGTCCTTCATCAACGGCTATCGCGGCGAGCCGCCGTTGCGGATGCCGTTGGACCAGGCCGGCATGATCGGCGGCGTGACCGGGTTTATCGCCGCCGCGGCCGCTCTGCGTCGCCGCACCGCTCTGCCCGCCGCCGAACGGGTAGACGTGAGCGAACTCGAGGCATTCGCATTGACGGTGCATCCGTGGGGTGTTGCTGCGGTATACGACATCCAGGGCACGACCGTCGGGCCCGTCGGCGGTCGGCCGCGGGGCCGCTCCGGACCGCTCTGGGACCTCGCCGACGGGCGGATGTCCTTCGCGCTGGGCGACTTCCGCAACTGGACAAGGGCGATGGATGTCATGGACCTGCCGGAATTCGGTCGGCGCGAGGAACTCGTGCCGGACATGGGCCGGCATTCGCAGGACCTGCGGGGAGTGCGCCAGGCGATGACCCGAACGCTCCCCGAGCTCGAGCGCTGGCCCGTATTCCATGCGCTGGCGAAATTGCGCTGTGTCATCGGCGTCATGCAGGACATCGACGACATCGTCAGCAACGAACAGCTCATCGCGCGAGATTTCATCGTCGAGACGCGAATTGAAGACAAGGCTGTCCGCGCCCCCGGTCCACCGGCCAGGCTTTCACCTGATCCGTGGCAACTTCGCCGGCCCGCACCCCGTCTCGGTGCCCACAAGGACGAGATCAAACAGGAAACGGCGGCGGCAAGTTCATCTGCTGAGATCAATGTAGACGCCGACCCACTACACGCCAACGCGGCTTGCGCTGACGCCGGGCCGCTCAGCGGCACCCGGGTGCTGAGCTTCAGCCAGGCGTGGTCCGGCGCATTCGCGACCGAACTGCTTGCCCTGCTGGGGGCAGACGTGGTCCAGGTCGCGTCTCTCGACCGGCCCGACGTGTTCCGGCGGGTGCATAACCGGGTTCCCCGGGGAGTCGTGAACTCCGAACGCGTGCAGCATCCGCTCAATACGCAGGGTCTGTACAACTCCGTGAACCTGCACAAGCGCGAGGTCACCATAGACCTCAAGCATCCGCGCGGGATGGAGATGCTATGGAAGCTGATGCCGCGATTCGACATCCTCGTCGACAACTTCCGCCCCGCCGTCATGCCGTCGTGGGGCATCACGCTGGAGAAACTGCACGACCTGCGGCCCGGGATGATCTGGGCGTCCGTTTCAGCCTACGGCGAGAACGGTCCATATCGGGAGTACCCGGGCAACGGCACGACCACCGAGCCCATGGCCGGCTTCTCGTCGGTTCACGGCTACGACGGCGACGCCGGCACGAATTCGGGCGGCCTCTATCCCGATCCCGTTGCCGGGTATTTTCTTGTCGCGACGATCATGGCTGCGCTGCGCCAGCGTGATCGTACCGGCGAGGCGCAGCGCGTGGACCTCTCGATGATGGAGGCGGTGGCCGTCGTCTGCGGCGAAGCGACCCTTGAATACGACGCAGCCGGGGTCCTTCCCCGCCCGCAGGGCAACCATCACCGGCGAATCTCCCCACACAACCACTACCGGACCGGGGACGGCAGGTGGCTTGCACTGGCCGCCGAAACGGATGCCGCATGGGACGCGTTGGCGGCGCACATCGCGGACCCCCGGCTCCAGGACCTCCGTTTCTCCACGATGGCACTGCGAAAGGAAAACGAAACGGAACTGGATGCGCTTATCGGCGAGTGGTGCAAGACCCGGGAAGCCGACGAGGCCGAGCGGTCCCTCGGCGCCCTCGGCATCGCCGCCGCGAGGGTCGTTCCCCTCTACGAGTTATACTCCCGGCCGGACCCGAACTTCCTTGCCTCGGGTTTCATCTCGGAAATCGATCACCCCGAGACCGGCAGGACCTGGCTGCCCGGACGTCCGTGGCGATTCTCTGCCGGACCACAGACCCCGATCCGGCCCGCCCCCTGCGTCGGTCAACACAGCCGGGAAGTGCTTGCAGAAGAACTGGGCCTGAACGACATGGAGTACAACGCGCTCGTGATCGCGGGCATCACGGGCACACTCGACGACATTCGGTCCCGGTGATCAGGTCCCCGCAAATCTCGCGTCACGCTTTTCGCGAAACGCCCGGGAACCTTCCGCCGCATCGTGCGTCTGCGAGGCCGCAGCCTGCAGCCTCGCCTCGATGTCGAGCGGTACATTTCTGAACTCCATGGCGGCGCCTTCCGCACGATGCCGCGCGGGCACTCTGCCACGTGCGAGTTCCACAGCGCGAAGGCCCGCGGGTTTCTGCAATAATCCGGATAATGGAACTGGTTCCCAGCGAACTCGGGTTGGCCACCCGGCGAGAGGCGCCGACAATCGCCGCCATGTCGCGCGACTACATCGAACGGGGGTTGCGCTGGCGCTGGCGCGTGCCGGCAATCGAGAACCTGATGGCAAGTTCTGACACGGTAGTGCTCTGCGCGCGCGTACCTACGTCGCAGGACAAGTCCATCGCCGGTTTCGGCATCATGCAGTACAACCTCGAAGAGGCCCACCTGATTCTGCTTGCCGTGCGGCCACGAATGCGCCGGCGCGGACTCGCGCGCGACATGCTGGCCTGGCTGGAAAAGACGGCCGAAACCGCGGGCATCAGGAAGATCGAGTTGGAAGTAAGGGAACGGAACTCGGGCGCTCGCGAGTTTTACCGCACACAGGGCTACAAGTCCGGGCCGTCGATCCCGCGCTACTACGACGGCATGGAAAACGCGGTACGCATGGCCAAAAGACTGCGATGACAGGATCCGTCGATCACGACGAACGCCTATTGCGACGCGCGTTCTGCATCATCGTGCTGTTCATGCTCGCCGAAGCTGTCGGGGGCCTGATCGCGAATTCCCTGACCCTGCTCGCGGATGCTGCGCACATGCTGCTGGACGCGTCCGGGCTTGGCATGGCCTGGCTCGCGTCACGCCTCTCCCGGCGCGATGCGAACGAACAGATGAGCTACGGATACCATCGCTCCCAATGGCCGCCTTGTAGACGGGACCGACGACAAGACCGCAATGTCGCACATCAGATCCGTACTGCGGGACAGCTTCGGCATCGACCATCCCGCCGTCCAGCTGGAACGGGACGTCTGTCCCGACAACCAGTGCTAGCCGCCTGATGCCCAGTCCCCGTAAGGTTCTTGTAGTGGACGACGACGCGCACATCCGCGATGTGGTGTCTTTCACGATACGCCGCGCGGGCCTTGAAGTGCTGGAAGCCGCCGACGGGCGGCAGGCACTCGACATCGCCGAGTCCGAGGCGCCCGACCTGATTCTGCTCGACATCCTCATGCCGGAACTCGAAGGCATCGATGTGTGCCGGGCGATTCGCCGGACGTCCAACGTGCCCATCCTGTTCCTTTCCTCCAAGGACCGCGTAGTTGACCGCGTCATCGGGTTGGACGCCGGCGGTGACGACTATGTCACCAAACCCTTCAGCCCACGCGAACTCCTCGCCCGCGTGCAGGCCATATTCCGCCGCATCGACGCCCTGGAAGCGAGCAACAGGGGCGCCACCGAGTCCGGTCCGCTACGAATCGACGCGGGGGCGAGGCTGGCGTACCTCGATGGCGAGGCGCTTTCCCTGACCCGCACCGAGTTCGGAATGCTGGCCACCCTCGCACGCCATGCCGGAGATACGGTGGACCGGGAGACCCTGATGCGGGGCGCCTACCCGAAGCGCCGCGTCGTCAGCGACCGCACGATCGACAGCCACATCCGGCGCCTCCGGGAGAAGCTGCGCGCCTTCGGTGCCGATCCCATCCGCACGATGCACGGCGTCGGCTACCGTCTGTCATGGGATAACCGAACGGGTGTCCCATGACAGACCGGCGGGGCCGGGCCACAGGCTGCGCCCGGAGGCGCCGGCTGCGCGGCACTCGGTTTCGACTGATGTCTCGGCTTCGGCTCCGCACGGTACTCCTCGTCGTCAGCCTGTTCGTCCTGGTTCTTCCCGTGGGGAGCATCCAGGTACTGCGTCTGTACGAAAGCGCCCTCCTGCGCCAAACCGAATCCGCCTTGATCACGCAGGCCGCATTCATCTCTGCGTCTTACCGCGCCGCATACGGCAACGCAGCCGGCGCCATCCCGGGATCGTCCGACACATCGCCTCAGGCACCCCGCCTGCCAGAGCTCGACTTCGTCGAATCTGCCGTGCATCCACCATTCCCTTCCGCCACCCCCGGCCCCCGGGCGGACCCGGCGGCGATTCGAGCCGGTTCGGACCTGACGCCGGTGCTGAAAGATGCGCAAACCGTTGCATTGGCTGACGTCCGCGTAGTCGACGCTGACGGCACTGTGGTGGCCACTACCGGCGCAGACCTTGGAATGTCGATTTCCCAAAGCGAAGAAACGATCGAAGCCCTCGCGGGTGCCCATAGCAGCCGGTTGCGCCGGCGCGAGGTCGGCCACGAACCGCCTCCGTTCGGCCGCGGTGCCGCGATCCTCGTGTTTGTCGCCAGTCCGATACTGCTGAACGACCGCCTCGTCGGTGCGGTCGTGCTCTCGCGGGCGCCGGTCAACATTTTCGACACCCTGTACGCAAAACGTTACCTGCTGCTCCAAGCCGCGATTCTCATCCTCGCAGTCGTGGTAGGAATCGCGCTCTTCACGTCCCGCACGCTGGTCATGCCGATACAACGCATAGCCCGTGGCGCGGAACGCCTGGCCTCGGGGGAAACCGGCGAATTCGAGGCGCAGCGACCCTATCGCGTGGTCGAGATCGCACGACTTTCGGACAGCGTCGCCGCCATGGCGAAGAACCTGCAGCAGCGGACCGTCTTCCTGCGGGACTTCGCCCAGCATGTAAGCCACGAATTCAAGACACCGCTCACGGCGCTGAGCGGAACTGTCGAGGTCCTGCGTGACCATTTCGAAGAAATGACGCCCCGGCAACGCAAACGTTTCCTTGACAACGCTCACTCGGACATGGAACGGCTGAATCGCCTGATGCTGCGCCTGCTGGAACTGGCGCAGGCCGACATCGGCACTGGGGACGAGATCACCGATGTCCTGGAAGTGGCCCGAAGCCTGGACCACGCCACGGTGCGCGCTCCACACGATGCCAGCGTTCGCGCGCACATTCGCCGTGAATCGCTGGAAGCCGCACTGACGAACCTGGTGAACAACGCGCTGGAGCACGGTGCCTCGCGAATCGACGTGCGTGCCGAAACGCATGCCGACACCGTGCAGGTGTGGGTGGAGGACGACGGTCCCGGGATTTCCGAAGGGAATCAGGGTCGGATATTCGAACCGTTCTTCACGACCCGGCGCGACAACGGCGGTACGGGCCTCGGGCTGTCGATCAGCCGCTCGCTGCTGCGGGCGGCGGGCGGCATGATCGAACTGGCGCCCGCGGCGTCGGGTGCCACGTTCAAGATCGCCCTGGCGGCAGCCGAAGAAAAAAGTTCGCCCGATGTCAAGCGAGGGACTGAACAGCGCTGAACAGCGGGACCCTTGACTCTCCCCCAACGTGAGGTCCTATGGTGATCGAACTGGCCGTTCAAGAGAGAACGTCATGCACATGGTGAGCGAAGCATCGGCGCTGTCGGGACTGACCGTTCGCGCGCTGCACCACTACGACGCCATTGGCCTCCTGAAGCCGTCCTCACGATCTTCAGCCGGTTACCGTCTCTACAGCGATGAGGACATCCGAACCCTGCGACGCGCGATCCGTCAGGGCGACCCACAGGCCGTCACTGAAACCGTCGAAGCCTACCGGGATTTCCTCGAGAGTTGTGACTGGCCGGTCGAGAAGATCGGTGTTTCCTACAGCAACCTTGGCGCACTCATGCACTGGGAACGGCGCCACGAGCTGGCGATGGAGTTCTTCGTTCGCGCCGAGCAACTCCATGGGCTCGATGGCTACGGCCACGCCTGGTTCGCGTCGGCTTCGCTCGCGGCGGGCGCACCCCGGGAGCGCGTCTTGGAGCGCCTGCGGAAGGCGGGGCGCCGGCTGGAATCCGGCGACGCGATGCGCATCTTCAACCAGGACGCCGTGCTTTCCGCAGAAGAGGGAAGCGACGACCTTCTGGACGCGCTATTGCTGGCAACCTCATAGCAAGGTAGCACGGTCCACCCGAGCCCTGCCGCGCGGTGTAGAGCCGTCGTCAGGTTCCCTTCTGCGCCGTGCTCCGGATCAGCGACATGAACGTGTCGTCGAGATTATGCGTGCGGGCCGCGATATCGCCAGCGGCGTCAACCAGCACGTAGGTGGGATAGCCGCGCACCGCCCAAGTCTCGAGTATCTCGTGGCGCGGTCCTATGTGCCAGTTGGCCCACGGCATCGGCTCTCCCGACTGGAACTCCGTCACCGTGCCGACCTCGTCATCGACGCTGATCGAGAGTATCTCGAAGCTCTCAGATGGCAATTCCGCACGCAGTTCCCTCAAGTCCGGCAACGACTTGACGCAGGGGCCGCACCAGGTCGCCCAGAAATCGATCAGGACCGTCCGGTCCTGGAATGCTGAATAGTCTTCCTCAACGCCATCGAGCCGCTTGGCCGTGACATTCGGGAGCGTTCTGCCGACAGTGAGGTGGTTGAGGTTATAGACCAGGTCCCGCTCGGCCTCAGCCAGGGTCTGGAAGGGAATCGGCGTACCGTCGTCCTCAAACCGGCGGCGTTTCACGAGCTCCTCGTTTTCCACCCCGGCGCTCAGTCCCGCGGCGATCGAGAGGGCATGCTCGCGATATCCCTCGCGCTCGTCCGATGGCGTGGAAACCTCGTTCGCGAGCCGCAGGTTGCGGGAGGCCAGGTAATAGGTGGCGGTAGCCCTCGTGACACCATCTGTCGCCGACTCCGATAACCGTTCGAAGATCGCCTCCACCGCGTCGTCCGCTCCCGGCTGGGCATTGAAGTCGAGCAGCCACAGCAGCTTCGGCCAGCCGCCGTGATCGGGAAAGAGCCGCGCGATCGTCTGGGCACCCCGGGACATGTGCTTGACGGACTCGGGGAAACCCATGGTGTGCTCCACCAGGAAGACCGCGGCGTCGAGGGTACTTTCGCGCGCACCGTCCAGGTCCAGGATGGCGTTCGCGGCGGCGACGGCATTGGTGATATCCGGATGCTCTCCCCGCTCTTTTTCCCGGCGCTCGTTCTTCTCCTCCAGGGTAGCGTCCGACGCCCTGATCTCATCATCCAGCGCATGCCATACCTCGTCGACGTCGATATACGCCTGGACCACCGACCAGTCCGGTTCGGCGGCGGCGACCGCCGTCTCCCCATCCGCTGCATCGATGGCATCGATGACGATATCGGCAAAAAGCACCTGCGGCAGGACCGTAGCCCCCGCTATCGAAGCGCCTTCGGGGTAGTACAGGTAGAGGGGAACGCCGACGCGGCCGTAGCGCTCGAGCCACTCCGTGATCACCGGGTCCTGGTTGGTCCAGTCGCCCTCGAGCACCTTGATGCCGCGTTCCCGAAAAGCCGCACCGACCTTGTCGGAGGCAAGTGCCACGCGCTCGTTCACCTTGCAGTTCACGCACCAGTCCGCCGTGAAGTAGACGAACACCGGCTGACCGGACTCGACGTAGCCCGTCACCCGCTCGGGCGTGAACCGTTCCACCGCCAGTTCTCCCAGCGTGCCAGCCTTGCCGTCCGCCAGCGCCGCGGGGTCCGTCCGGTAGTACTCGACGTTGGCGCCCACCGCGAACGTCACAACGAGTGCCGCTGCCGCCACACTCCGCCACGGCCATGGATGCGTGCTCCCGAATGTCCGTCCGTACGCCCAGAGCGCCAGGCCGAGGAAGACTGCCGCGAGCAACCCGACCGCCATGGAACTCGGGCCAAGCTGCTTGCCGAGGATCCAGAAGAGCCACACCGCGAACCCGAGCATCGGAAACGCGAGAACGTTCTTGAACGTTGCCATCCACGGACCCGGACTCGGCATGATACGTCCCAATGCCGGAATGAAACTCAGGAGCAGATAGGGAAACGCGAGCCCCAACCCCAGTGCCAGGAACGTGGCCAGGGCGACCGGCGCCGGCTGTACGAGCGCATAGCCCAAGGCACCCGCCATGAAAGGCGCCGTGCAGGGGGTCGCCACCACGACGGCCAGCAGTCCGGTGAAAAACGCTGCCCTGCGCTCGCTGCCCACGGTAAGGGTCTGTCCGATCCCGGCCGCGCGCATACCGAACTCGAAGACGCCGAGAAGGTTGAGCGCAATGGCCACCATCAGCAAGGCAAGCCCGAGGATCACGAGCGGAAACTGCATCTGCACACCCCACCCTACGGCCAGTCCCGCCTCCCGGACGGCAACGAGAGCCCCGCCCAGCACGGCGAAGGCAACCAGTATCCCCGCGGTGTACAACAGGCCGCTCTGCTGCGCCTCGCCCCGGTCCGCATGTCCCATCCTCACGAGGCTCAGCGCCTTGATGCTGAGCACGGGGAAGACGCAGGGCATCAGGTTCAGGATCACTCCGCCGACGAAGGCGAACAGCAAGGCGAGAGGAAGCGACATGTCGCCCAGGAATGACGTTGGCACCGGCGCCATGGTTCCGGCGCCCGCAAGTTCGGGAACCGTCTCGGTGGCCGACTTGACCTCGACCCGGGCAAACTGCTCGCCACCGTTGCCGTCCACAAAGCGCAGGACGGCCGGGAACTCCGTCGCCTCCTCCGCCTTGCGGCCCGCATCCATGGAAACCACGATTCCTCCCGGGGAAAACGAGGCCGACTGCCCGACGTATTTGACGATGTACCGGGGTTCGACAAAGAGGTAGGGATCGAGCATCTCGGCAATCGAGTCCGGTGTCCGAACCGAAACCCTCAACGACTCGCCGTCCCGCTCGAACCAGGCGGGCCAGTCAACTGCTTCCGGCTGCTTGGTGCGCGCCTGGGCAAACGACTCGGCGTGCTGTGGATCGAGGTCTCCATCACCGAAGGCCATGTTCACCGAGAGCGAGGCCTTTTCGGGAACGCACAACTCGTCGTCGCACACGACCCAGCGCGCCTCGCCCTGCAGGTCCACCGTATCGCCCGCATTTCCCGCGGGAACATCGATGTCGGCGAGGAGCAGGATCGGTTCGTCGAACCCGTAGGTGATCATGTCGCCGAAAGGGATGACGTGGGGCCCGGGAAACTGGAGTTCGGACGCTTCGAACCCCTCGGGCAGACTCCAGCGCATGCTGGCCGGCAGGCCGGCGTCACCCGGATTGATCCAGTAGGCATGCCACGTCGGGTCCGGCGCGATATGGAGCCCGACCGTCACGGTTCCTCCGGCGGCCGGCAAGGAAGCCTGCTCCGCAACGAGGTCCACCGTGGAGTAGTTTGTCCGCACCGGCCCGGCCTGAACGGATCCGCCGAGAGCAAAACCGGTAGCGACCAGGACCGGCATCATCCTTGACAACGAACGCTTCGGACGCGTCACGATCATCCAATTCACTTGCACCAACCCTCCGTTACGCGAGCGCCCGCAGGAAGTGCTCACCATGGACGAAACCGCGTATGATCATACACGGCACAGCTTGCCAGATGATGACGCCTGGCCGGGCCGAAACGGCAGCGGCAAACGGTCGTCGTCCGGCGCATCTGTGAGAACATCTGCCGCGTTGACAAGACCCTGACGATGGCCGGATGAGATCGAAGACCAGGATCGCCGCAGCGGGCATGCCGCTTGCCATTCTCATGGCAGGATGCGGCGGCGGCGGTGGGGGCACGGGACCCGTCCGGCCCGTCGAGCCGCCCGCGCCACCCCCGGAGCCACCCCCTGCGGCCACCCGCTTCGTTGACGCCACCGCAGACTCCGGAATCCGCTACGAGCACGGCTACCTGAATCCTCCGGAACTCATCGATCCCGAAGAGTTCGGCGGCGGTGTTGCCGCCGGCGACTACGATGGCGACGGGTTCGTCGACCTCTTCGTCGTCCGTGGCGACATCGGGCCCAACCTGCTGTACCGGAATCTAGGTGACAACGTCTTCGAGAATGTCGCAATGGAAGCGGGCGTCGCCTATACGAAGTCCGCCTCGGAAAACTATCGGCACTGCGGACCGGCTTTCGCCGACATGGATGGCGACGGCGACCTCGACCTGTTCGTCGGAGGGCTGGAGTGGGATCCGTCATTCGTTTTCGCGAACGAGGGGGACGGCACGTTCACCGATGTGACCCCGGACTCGGGCATAAGCGCCATCGGCGCCCGTCACACCGTATCGGCCGGATTCGGCGACTATGACCTCGATGGCGACCTCGACATGTTTCTCACCCACTGGGGTACCGAAGACGGGCCCGGCCTGCGGTTGCACACCGAGCACCTGTGGCGAAACGACACGGCGAACGGCGACATCCGGTTTACCGATGTCAGCCTCGAAGCGGGTATCTCAACGGATATCTTCAGGGACGAGGCGGTGAGATCCGCCTACGGTGACGGGTTCGACTACACCTTCACGGCCACGTTTGCGCGCATCAACGAGGACCGCTATCCGGACCTCCTGATCGCAGCGGATTTCCTGACTTCCATGTACTACCTGAACAATGGCGACGGCACGTTCAGGAACGCCACCGACAGGAGCGTCATTCAGGACCGCAACGGCATGGGCTCGGCCGTGGGCGACTACGATGCGGACGGCGACCTCGACTGGTTCGTCACGTCAATCTGGAGCCTGCCCGACGAACAGGGCGACCAGCTCTTCGAGCTCGGCAATCGGCTCTATCAGAACACGGGAGGAGAGTTCTCGGACGTGACAGAGCTGGCAGGCGTCGAGGACGGTGGGTGGGGATGGGCCGCGTGCTTCGCGGACTTCGACAACGATGGGGACCTGGACATCTACCACACCAACGGCTGGTGGATCCCATTCGCACCGAACTTCTTTCACAGGGACGAGAGCCGGTTCTTCGAATCCATCGGGAACGGCGAGTTCCTGGAAAAATCCCGCGATGTCGGGCTTGCGGATACCGAGCGGGGATACGCCATCGTCTGCGCGGACTTCGACAACGACGGGGACACGGATATCTTCCAGGCACATCGCAACACGGCCAACGCAGGCACGCTGTGGCGGAACGATACGACCCGCCGCCGCTACCTCAAGGTGGAACTCAACGGGTTACCCCCCAACACGGAGGCCGCGGGCGCCCGTATCCGGGTCACCACGGCAGGTCAGACGCAACTGCGCGAGATCATGATCGGCAGCAACTTCACGTCGCAGAATCCCACCGTACAGGCATTCGGACTCGACGGCGCCGACGAGGTCGACACGGTGGAGGTCGAATGGCCGGACGGCGAACTGACCACGAGGCGCGACGTCGCCGCGGACCAGACGCTAAGGCTTGACCATCCCGGCCTGTGACGAAGCGCCCCGGGCAGCGGCACCCAACAGTTCGGCGAGCTTCTCGTCAAGATGATGGCCGCGCAGGTCCTTCGCGAGAATCTCGCCGCTGGCCGAATCCACCAGGTAGTTCTTGGGTACTCCGGTCACGTTGTACGCCCGTGGCGCATCGGCGTCTTCACCCATCCCCAGGTCATGCCAGGGCAACTCTTCTTCCTCGGAAGCCACTTCCCAGTCCTCCCGATCATTGTCAATCGTGAAGGACACGATTTCGAACCCCCTGTCCCGGTACCGCGAATAGGCTTCCTTCATGTGCGGAATCTCCACGCGGCACGGCCCGCACCAGGATGCCCAGAACTCGACCAGAACGAGCTTGCTATTGGCCCGCACATCGGCCAACCGGATCGACTTGCCGTCAAGGGTCTGGGCCGTGAAGTCCCGAATTCCCGCGCCGACCGCAAAACGCTTTCTCTCGGCAGATCGTCTTGTTTCCGCCTCCTCCATGCGCGCGAGACGCTCAACCACCCGGGGATCGTCCGGCGTCATCTCGGCGAGACCTCGCAAGGCTTCGAGCATCCATTGGCCGCCAAGCCAGGCCGACTCGATGGTGAGGCGGCGCACCAGCGGGTCCGGGTGCGTGGCGGCCGTTTGCGCGCGGCCTTCCTGTTCCAGTTCCAGCATTCGATTGAATGCGGCCGACGCCCGGTCCGTTCGCGCTCTTCTCTCCGGCTCGGTTTCTCCAGCTACGGCGACAAGCAGCGCCCTGTAGTCGGCCTGGGCCTCCACGTAAGGAGCCGAACGGCGCCACGAGTTATAGACCGCGTCGTTGTAGCGGCCGCCTTCGATGAAGAACTGGCCGGGACGGCTCATGTGCAGCCGCAGGTTTCCCGGCTCCAGGATGAAGGCGTTGCCCTTGTAAGGTGCATAGCGCTGGCCTTCGTGACCGATGGCGTCGAGCACGTAGAAATGGACGACTGTCGGCGTCTCGACAGTGGCCTCTACGCGGAACGTGCCGTCCGGCGACAATGGCGCTTTCGCGATCACGTCAAGGGTCGACTCCAGACCGGCCGGCTTGTCCTGGCCTGACGTTGCCGCAGCCATCATCCCGCCGGCCTGTTTTCCGCCAGGCGAGGGTTTGGGAGCCCACACGACGAAGTTGCCGCTCCTGTAGATGGCCGAGAGATCGCCCTCGAGGACGAAATCAGCCGCAACCGCTGGTGGGCCAGCCAGCACTGCAATCAATAGCCAGAGCGCCCGAAGTCGATTCATGATTTCCGACTCAAACAAAAAACCCATCATAAGAACCACTGTTCGAGGATCAGTTCCGCCGCCAAGCGCCTCCGGTCAGTACCCGAGTTCCTTGTCGATGACGCCGGCGAGGCGTTCGCCGTCGAGAAAACGGCGGATGTTGCCGACGAAGCGGTCCATGTTTCGGGCTGCACGGAACTGACTCGCGCCCGCGGTATGCGGCGTCATCACGACGTTCGCCACCGACCATAGCCTGCTGTCGGAGGGAAGGGGTTCGCGGGGTGCCACGTCGAGCGCCGCACCCGCGATGCTCCCGGATTCCAACGCTTCCACGAGGTCTTCCTCCACCATGATCTCTCCCCGCGTGACGTTGACGAGGTATGCCGAAGGCCGCATCCGCGCGAAGGCGGCAGTATTGAACTTGCCCCGTGTTTCCGGGGTCAATGGACAGCAGATTGCCACGACGTCCGAGGTTTCCAGGAGACCGTCGAAGTCGTCCGGTCCCAGCACCTGCTCCACCTCCGGCGAAGGCGCCACCGGATCACGGTCCAGGGCCTGCACATCCATGCCGAACCCCGCAGCGCGCCGTGCCACCGCACGTCCCGTCCCACCAAAACCGTAGATTCCCATCATCGAGCCGGTCAACTCGATCTCGCGGTAGCGCATCTGGGGCCGGTGGTTCCAGCCTTCAGGGCCGTACTTGAGCGCGGTGGCGAGCTGACGCGTCAACATCAGCAACAGACCGAAGGCGTGGTCGGCAAGATGTTCGCCGACCAGGCCCTTTTCGCTGGTCAGCACCACGTCGCTCGCCTTGAACTCTTCGTAGAGAAAACTGTCCACGCCGGAGGAGATGGCCTGTACCCAACGAAGCTTCCTGGCCGCCGCGAACATCTCCTTCGATACATGGCCGAACACCACGTCAGCATCTGCGATTTCGCGGACCGCATCGCGCGGGTTGGAGACGACGACTTCCTCTGCGCCCGCGTCACGAATACGAGAGAGGTCAGCTTCCGAGACTTCCCGCATCGTCAATCCGGGAATGATCAGTACCTTCATGTGAACACCACTTCCACAACACCCAGGCCGGCGCCAAAGTCACCCGACCAGCCCGAGGGTTCCGTGACGGGGCAACGCCCGAAGGAACCCGTGATGACCCGCTGTCCGGGCCGCAGCGTCCGGCCGAACTGGGACAACTGTGCCGCCAGCGCCGCGATCGAGGCGAAATGGTCTTCTATGTGACCGCGTGCCGCCACCGTTTCCACTGCCTCGCCATCACGAGACAGCGTTACGACGAGGGACTCGAAGTCGATCTCGGAAATGGACCGCAGGGTTCCTGCCACGATGCCCCACTGCGACAGGTCGTCCGCCAGTCTCTCCTGGGCCGGCGCATCCGGCGGCAGCCGCCGCTCGTTGATCTCGAACCCCGGCGCCACGCCCTCAACGGCGTCGATCACGTCATCGCGCGACACCTCGCCCGCAAGTTCCCTGGCCATGGTGAAACAGCACTCGTTCTCAACGCCGACGCTCTCGAAGGTGTCGAGACCGATACGGGCGCCAGACGCGAAGATCCGGCTCTCAAGGACATAGCCGAATGGACGAAAGCCCGCGCCCATTGAGTCACGGGCCCGTCCCGAAGTCAGGCCCACCTTCCAGCCACCCAGCCTTTCGCCGGCGGCGAGCTTCTCCTCCAGCGCTTCAAGCTGGCGGCTCAATCCCGTGTGCAGGTCGCTTGGTGTCGGCGTTTGCTGCGTCAAGACAAAAAATCCTTTTACATCAACATGTTAAAAAATTCACATCGATGACAACAGCCGATCAGCGGATCAACCCGGCCCGATCACGCAGGACGTCGTTGCTGCGCTCCATGTGGAACATGCCCCGCACGATCATCAACTCGCCGGTCACGTGCGCCGCCGCGTCCGAAGCGAGGAAGACGCAGGCATCGGCGACATGTTCCGGTTCGTTGGGCAGCAACAGCGGCGGCACGACCGTGCCGTCCTTTCGCGTGGCTGGCGGCGCGAAGCCCCTTTGCCTCATGTACGGGGTCACCGTGACACCCGGCGCGACGCAGTTCACGTTGATGCTGTGCTCCGCGAATATGAGCGCGAGGCTCTTCGTCAGGTTGATCATGCCGGCTTTCGCGGCAGCGTAGGCTTCCAGGCGCGGATTGAGATTGATCCCGGCGGTAGAGGAGATATTGATGATCTTTCCGCCGTCCCCCTGCTCGATCATGACCTTCGCCGCGGCGATATCGCACAGGAACGCGCTGTCGAGATTGAGTCCGACCGTCCGGTCCCAGTCGTCCAGCTTCGCCTTCATGACCCCGGAGAAGCCGCCGCCCCCCGCGTTGGCGACCATGATGTCGAGCCTGCCGAACGCATCCAGCGTTTTCTGGACCAGGTTATCCACCTGCTCGGGGATGGTCACGTCGGTGGCGACCGCCAGCGATTCGCGCCCCATTTCCCGAATCTCGCCCGCCACTCGGTCCAGGCGTTCCTGCTGGCGCGCGCCAACCACGACGTGCGCTCCGGCCTCGGCATAGGCCTTGCTGATCGCCTCGCCTATGCCGCTGCCGCCACCGGTGACGATGGCTATCTTGTCTTGCAGACCAAATGCCGACATCTCTGTTGTTTCCTGCTCCCTCGATGCGCTAGCTGTAGGCCGAAGCCCACTCGGACCCTCGTACCACCAGCGTTTCCCCCGTCATGAGATCCGAACCGGCCGAGGCGAAGTAGATGACCGCGTTGGCGATGTCCTCCGGCTTCCCCGGCAACTGCAGCGGCGTACCTTCTCCGGATTGCAGCCGCTGGCGCTTCAGGTGCTCGTCTTCCGTCATGCCGGGAACCGGTCCATCCGGCACCTCCACGCCGCCAGGCGCGACGCAGTTCACGTTGATGTTGTGTATCGCCCAACTGATTGCCAGCGATCTCGTCAGGTTGATCGCCGCCGCCTTGGCTGCCGCGTAGTGCGCCGCGTTCTCCTCTCCCTTTATGCCCGAAGAGGATGCGACGTTGACGATCTTGCCGCCTTGCCCCGCAATCATGTGTCTTGCCGCTGCCGCGCAACAGTAGAACGTGCTGTTGAGATTGAGGTCGATGCTGGCCTTCCAGTCCTGCGGCGAGATTTCCTCGGGTTTGCCGAAGGAGATGGCGCCAACATTGTTTACGAGGATATCGACGCTGCCGAACGCATCGAGCGCCCCCTCGACCATTCGCTCTACCTGCGCCGGGTCGGTGACATCCGCCGTGACTGCGGCGGCATCGCCCCCCAGACCCCGGATTTCCTCGACGACCCTGTCCAGTGCATCGCGGTGACGGCCCACCACGACAACCCTGGCACCGGCCACCGCCACCGAGAGCGCGATGCTCCTGCCTATCCCATGGCCAGTACCGCCGCCGCCGGTGACGATGGCGACCCTGTCGTTCAACTCAAACCGCGACATGCCCAAAACCCCCGATCAAAGCGCGCGTGTTCCTAGACATCGACCGCACAGAGTTTCAGGAAGAACTTCTTCTGTTCGTCCGTCATCGCGCCGAAGTCCGGTACGCCCATCTCGGTCGTCGGTAGATCCGCAAACTCCGGCGAAGGTGCCTGCAGGGTCGCGGCGATGTTGTGCAGGCCGCCACCTTCTTCGGAACCCGCGCCCAGCGCCGCCGCGACTTCGGGCGGCCAGACGTGCCTGGGGCCGCCGCCCAGGCCCAGCGGATTGGACCGGCCGACGAATTCTTCGATCTGCCGGAACATCACCCGCTCCTCGGCGGACCGCTGCCTCTGGCCCTCCCGGCCGTACTTCGAGCGTGACTGGTTGCAGATCGTCGCCCACTGGATGGCGATGTGAAAACCGGGAAGCGCCTTGCATTCATCCGGCGCGCCATCGCCGCCGCTGACCTTGCCGTCCTTGACCAGGATGTAGTACGCGGCCTTCTCGCGTCCACCCTCAAGCAGCCGGGCGGGAGGATGCGTGTAGTCCTCGCTGAACCCCCACTCGATATGCGCCGGGAGATTCGCCTCTTCCAGCAACTGCACGCCTCCGGCGGCGCAGGCTTCGCACCAGGCCTTCGATCCGAATTCTCCGACCTCCTCGAGTCTGGACACGTCTATGGGCATCTCTGTCTTCCTGGTTGCACTTCCATCAGCTTGGAGGATTTCTTCCCCCGGAACAACCGCCGCGAAAGCGGTCGGCCAGCTACGGCATGTAGGGTGTCGGGCTCGGACCCAGTTGCATCTCCAGCGCCGGCTGCGCCATCTGTACGAATTCGCACACCATCGGCCGCGTTTCCCTCGGGTCGACGATGTCCTCGATATTGAACGCCTCGGCGGTTCGGAACGGGGACGAAAGCGCCTCCAGGCGCGCCTCGATCTCGGCGCGCTTGGCTGCCGGGTCGTCCGCTTCGTCGATGACGCGCCGGTACGCTGCCGACACGCCGCCGGAGATATGCATGGACCCCCAGTGCGCCGACGGCCAGGCGACGCGCTTGAACATGCCGCCCGGCCGGTCATGGCACTGGCCCGCGACGCCGTAGAGCTGCCGGATGATGATGGAAATCCAGGGCATGCGGGTACGCAGCGTCGCGCACACCATCTTCGCCCCCGCGCGCACGATTCCCTGGCGCTGCTGCTCGGGTCCTACCATGAAACCGGGCTCGTCCGCGAGGTAGACCATCGGCAGGTGGAAGGTGTCGCAAAGCTGCAGGAACCGAATGACCTTCGTGCCGGCGGCCACATCCATGGAACCGCCCAGGCGTTTCGGGTTGTTGATCATGACCCCAACGGGATAACCGTCCGCCCTTGCGAGCCCGACGATGCGCGAGCGCCCGTAGCAAGGCGTGATCTCGAAGAACGACTCCCGGTCGAACACGGCTTCGAGAACACGATAGGGGTCGTAGGTCCGCCGCTTCTCGCGCGGGATGATGTCCAGCAGGGCTTCGTCCCTGCGGTTCGGATCGTCGCCCGTCTCGACCCGCGGCGGCATCCGCCACACGTTCTCCGGCAGGTAGGAGAGGAACCGCTTCAGCATGCCGAAAGCCTCTTCCTCGGACTCGGCAAGGTTGTCTATCACGCCGCTCTCGTACACCTGGCTGCGCTCGTCTCCGAGATCCTCCTTGGTAATGTCGATGCCGAGCGCCGCCCTGACCACCGGTGGACCCCCCGGGAACACCTGGCTCGTGCCCTTCACCATGACGTTGAAATGGGCCAGGCACGAATCGACGGCCGGAAGCCCCGCGACAGAGCCCAACACGGCGGCGACCACGGGCACGCGGCAGAGCAGGTCCTGCACGCCCGGCGTCGTCGGGTTGGTCGGGATATACGTGCGTCCGATCTGTTCGAAGGTCCTGACACTGCCGCCCGTCGCGTCGAGCAGGCGGACGAGAGGCAGGCGCCACTCCAGGGCCATCCTTTGCGCATGGCCGCTCTTGTTGCCAATCGCGGCGTCCGAAGCGCCGCCCCGGACCGTGAAGTCGCCCGCGGTCAGTACCGCCTTGCGGCCATCGAGGCTCGCGAGGCCAATGATCGTGTTGGAGGGACGCACATCGACGAGTTCGTTGCCGTCGTAGGTAGCAGCGCCCGCGAGTTGCCCGATTTCGCGGAACGACCCCGCGTCGGACACGAGTTCGATGCGCTCCCGGACGGTGAGCTTGCCCCGCTTTCGCTGTTCGGCAACGCCCGCCTCTCCGCCCATCTTCTCGGCGAGTGCCTGCCGCCGCCTGAGTTCCTCGATTTCGGGTTGCCAGACCATTTTTCCTGCCCTCGCTACAGCAGTTGCGCGTAGCGGTCCAGCACCGGCAGAACCTTGTCCTCGCTCGCCGATGGCAGGATCAGTATGGCGCGGTGGATGCCGGCCTCGCGGTAGCCATCCAGGACTTCCCCATCCGCTGGCGCGCCGGAAACGCTGATGGAGAGCGTCGTCATGTCGCGGCCCGCAGCATCGGCCACCGCTTTCAGCCGCGCGAGGTTCCCGACCGGGTCGAAGCCGCCCCGCGCCCGCGGGAACCAGCCGTCGCCGTATTCCACCACGCGGCGCAACGTGTGGATAGACTCGCCCCCGATCAGGATCGGCGGATTCGGCTTCTGTACCGGCTTCGGATACGACCACACGGGATCGAAGTCGACGAACTCCCCGTGGTATTCGGGCGCCTCTTCGGCCCACACCGTCTTGATCGCCTTCGCGCGTTCAGTCATGAGGCGGAATCGCGTCTCGAACACGGTGCCGTGATTCTCCATCTCCTCCGCGTTCCATCCGGCGCCGATGCCAAACTCGACCCGGCCGTCCGAAAGCAGGTCGAGGCTTGCGACTTCCTTCGCCGTGATCAGCGGGTCCCGCTCGGTCAAGAGGCAGATTCCGGTGCCGATTCGAATCCTCGAGGTGGCGGCGGCCGCAGCCATGAGCGCCACGAACGGGTCGAGCGCGTGCCAATACGCCTTCGGCAGCGTAGCACCGCCGGGCCACGGAGACCGCCGGCTGGTGGGGATGTGAGTGTGCTCCGGCACGAAAAGGGACTCGAAGCCCCGCGCCTCGACCTCCCGCGCCAGCGCATCGATGCGCATGGCGAAGTCGGTCGCGAACATGCTGACGCCGATCTTCACGATACACCTCCTTTCGAATCTCAAGCGTTGGTCCGAATGGATTCAACGCTCTTTGCCTTTTCCAGCCAGCCGGTCCGGCCCGTAGTACTTCTCCAGGTAGTCGAGCACCTTGCGGCGATCATCGTCCCTGAGCGGCGCCATTTCCTGCTCGCTCACCATCTCGGCGAGGACTTCCTCCCACACCGAGCGGGTCAGGCCCTGCTGCAATACCAGGTCGATGGAATGGCAGGAGCCGCAGAATCCGAACACCTCCAGGCGTCCCTCGCCATCCGGCATCCCACCGAAAAGCGCCTGCTCCTCCGCCTCGGAGATTCCGCCGTCTTCAGCGCCCGATACAAGCCCGGCTAGACCACATGCCATCAAGAAACAGGCTATCGGGCTACAGGAAGTACGCATCGCTCCCAGGGCGCACTACCCCACCTGCACCGACACGTGGTGCATGGCGTTGTTCAGGTAGCCCTTGGGATTCCAGGCCGCCCGGAAGGGCTGGCTGGCGCCCGTGGTGTCCGTGGCCCGCGCCCAGACCTCGAAATAGCCGGATTGCGGAAACCTGATCCGGCCCATGAACCGCTGCCAGGCATGCGGATTGTGCGGCGGCGAAAGTTGCGCCGGCTGCCAGGTGGCCCCGAAGTCGATGGAAAGGTCCACCTTCGTCACTTCGGAGTCGCCCACCCAGGCGTGCCCCGCGACTTCCAGCTCGAGGCCGGAAACATGCGCTCCCGTACGCGGACGCGTAATGAGCGACTTGACCGGCATGGCATGAATGATCTCGAGGTCCTCCTCCGGCACTGAGGCGCCGGGAGAGACCGGATAGCGCGGAACGCGGTAAGAAGAACCGGTCATCTTGGGACCGTCATGCACGATATCCCGAAGCCAGATGCGGTTGAGCCACTTCTGCGAGCAGGAACCCGGCCACCCCGGGATCACGAGGCGCAGCGGTGCGCCGTTCATGGGATGCAGGGGCCCGCCGTTCATGCCGAAGGCGATCAGGTTGTACGGATCCATCGCCTTTTCGATCGGGACGCCACGAGAGATCGGCAACTTGCCCGGCGTACCCGAGAGGTGCCGGTCGGCGCCTTCATGGGCGGTGTAGATCGCCGAGGATTTGACGCCAGCTGCTTCGAGCACGTCGGCCAGCCGGACGCCGGTCCACTCCGCGCATCCCACCGCGCCGTACGTCCACTGGTTGCCGCGCGTCGGCGGTTCGAAACCCGAGCGGCCATTCCCGCCGCACTCGATGACGAGACGATGGGTGACCACCTCGAAACGGCTGCGCAGGTCGTCGATGCGCAACGTCATCGGTCGGTCCACCAGGCCATCGATACGCAGTTCCCACGCGGCGGGATCGAGGTCGGCGGGAACGATGCCGTTGTTTCGGATGAAGTGGCGCGCCGTAGGCGTGACTTCGTCGTCGAGCAGGTGCGGCGGCGTCTCGGCATTGAGCGGCCGTGGGGTCAGAACCGTCAGCCCGTCCTTTCCCCGCACGCCAGCGGACTCGGCCGCGTACGCGCACGAAAACGGATTCCACTGCGGCGAAGGCACCGCCATGCCCACCAGCGTACCCAGGGCCGCGAGGTTGGCGCGCCGGAGAAAGTCCCGCCGGCTGGCACCGGGGACCCGGGCCGGTCGTACTTTGCCGATTTCCTCACTCATGGCCATCCTCCCGCCAACCGAACTCTCTCACACGGACTCGCCCCCCGACAACGGGAGACTCGAACTACTCGTGGGATTCCACGTCCCGGTTCGACTCCCGTCTACTCCAGATTCCGCAAAGCGTATCGGCTTCGCGGACGATGACCAGGTGCAACCAGGGCAGCAGGACAATACACACCACCTCCGCCATTCGAGCCGGCCATCCTTCAAAGGGGCCAGCAACCGTCGACATCATCACCAAGGCGACGACTCCCGCCGTGGCACCGAAGCCGCGCCAGCGCACGCGCCCCGATTCGGCCATTCGCTGCATGCGCCAGGCGATGTAAAGCCTGTCCCAGCGATTGCCCGACGAAGTCCAGATGCGAACGTGGTGCGCAGGCCAGCGGGCGAGGACCTCCCGTGCGTACCATGGCCACCAGAACCAGGCCGCGAGCACAAGCCCGCCAGCGGCCCAGAAGCTCGACTGTTTCAGCAATTGTCCCGACGGCGGAACCGGGAACAGCGCCACCACGAGCCCAAAGCCGAGGACCGCGAACGTCAACAACCAGCCGACGGCAAATCCCGCGAACCCGAACATGGTAAACACCAGGCGGGTCGCCGACGTGCGTTTCTGAACGCCCAACGCCCTGGCACCGCCAAGAACAAACAAGGGGAGCAGCAGCGCCAGCAGTGGGAAGCGATAGGTGGGATCGCGGAGAACGAATACCACGATCACTGCCAGCACGGTCGGCAAAACCAACTGCGGAAGTTGCATCGCCTCGGTTTCCCGGGCGCGTCCCATCGCGGCTATTGCGTGCCGGCGGTGCTGTAGGGATCCGCGGCGTCGCGCAGGCCATCGCCCAGAAGGTTGAAGGCCATCACCGTCAACACCACGAACAGCCCCGGCAGCATCTGCCAGGGCGTGAGCTCGATCACCAGCGGGTTCTGGGCCTGGAACATCAGCACCCCCCAGCTCACCACCGGCGGCCTGAGGCCGATGCCGAGGAAGGACAACGCCGTCTCGCCCAGGATCATCCCGGGCACCGCGAGCGTCGCAGTAGCGATGATGTGGCTCGAGAAGCTCGGCAGCATGTGCTTCGTAATCACCCTCGGCGTGTCCGCGCCCATCAGCCGCGCGGCCATCACGAAATCCTCCTCCCGGAGCGCCAGGAATCGGCCGCGCACTTGCCGCGCCAGGGAGGTCCAGCCGAACAGCGAGAGGATAATCGTAATGCCGAAATACACGAGCAGCGGCGACCAGTGCACCGGAAGCGTCGCGGAAAGCGCCATCCACAGGGGCAGCGAAGGAAGGCACTGCAGCACTTCGATCATCTTGTTCACGGCCCGGTCCACCAGGCCGCCCAGGTAGCCGGCGAGGCCGCCGAGCAGGATGCCCAGGACGATGGTCAGCACCACCCCCACGATGCCGATGGACAGCGATACGCGGCCACCGTAGAACACCCGCGAGAACATGTCGCGGCCCAGGGGATCGGTGCCGAAGAGGTGGATGTAGCCACCTTCGTCGACGGTGAAGAGATGCCGGTCCATCTCGAACAGGTTCCACATCTTGTAGGGCTCACCGCGGGCGAAGAAGCGGATGGGGAACCTTCTGCTGGTGTCCTCCGTGTAGATCCGGATCCACGTCTCCGGGTCAACCTCCATCTGGTAGGCATACACGAACGGGCGCAGGTGAAACTCACCGTCGGCGTCGAAGAAATGGACGCGCATGGGCGGCGCGTTGATGGCGTCGTCGTTGCGGGTCACGGTCCCGTAGGGAGAGATGAACTCGCAAAAGGCCGCGAGGGTGTACAGCACTATCAGGAATGCTCCGCTGACCAGGGCCAGGCGATGGCGCCGAAACCGCAGCCACATCAACCGCCGGGGCGAAATGGCGGTGGCGTCTTCGCCGGCTTGCGCGGCGCCCGCGACCAATGCTGAGGGTGCTACGTCACTCAAAGCGAATCCTCGGGTCGACCCAGGCCAGCAACAGGTCCGACAGCAGGATGCCCACGACCGTGAGGATCGCCAGCCACATCAGCAGGCTTCCGGCCAGGAACATGTCCTGGTTCAAGAGCGACTGCAGCAGCAGCGGGCCGATCGTCGGCAGCCCCATCACGAGGGACACCAGCGCCTCGCCGGAAACCAGCGCCGGCAGCATCAGCCCGATATTGCTGATGAAGGGGTTGATGGCGATGCGCACCGGGTACTTCAGCACGAGCTTCACCGGCCCGACGCCCTTCGCCCGGGCCGTGACCACGTACGGCTTGTTCAGTTCATCGAGCAGGTTCGCGCGCAGGATGCGCATGGTGAACGCGGCGGAGCCCAGTCCGACGATCACCATCGGCAGCCACAGGTGCGCCAGCATGTCTACCACGCGACCCCAGCTCCACGCCGCATCTTCGTACTCGGGCGAGAACAACCCGCCCGTGCTCACCCCGAACCATTCGAATCCGAGATGCATGAAGATCAACGCCAGCAGGAACGGCGGCGTCGCCAGACCAACGAGAGCGATGGTGGTCATCACGTAGTCACCGATGGAGTATTGACGGACCGCGGAATAGATGCCGATCGGCAGCGCCACGATCCAGGTGAAGAGCAGCGCCGAAACGGTGATTGACAGCGTATAGCCCAGCCGCTCCCACACCAGGTCGTTTACGGGCCGCTCAAAGACATAGGAATACCCCATGTCCCCCGTCAGGAAGTTGCCCGCCCAATAGAGATATTGCAGTGCCATGTGCTTGTCCAGGTTGTACTGCGCCCGGAGGTTCTGGACGTATTCCTCCGTCGGAGCGATGCCCTGGGCCGCCAGGCGATCCAGCGTCGACGAAACGACGTCGCCTTCCGGCAACTGGATGACCGCGAAGATGATGACCGAAATAATGGCGAGGGTGGGGATCAGTCCGAGAAGACGGGATAGGACGTATGACCGCACTTGGTTTCCTCCCCCTATTCGTCCGCTTCGTCAATGTACCAGGTCGCCGGATGGTAAGGCGTCGTCCAGCGGTTGTCGGCGCCCCAGATGCCGTTCGGCACCACGTTCCTGAGCCGGCTTGAGACCGCTATCGGATGGGGCGCGTTGCCCACCGTGCCGATCGCCCAAAGGTGCTCCGCGTGCGCCTCGAGCAGCGTCCTGGCGGCCTTCGCGCGGCGCGCCTCGTCGGTGGCGGCGAGCAGTTCACCGCCCCAGTATTGCAGGTTGCGGATGAGTTCGGGCGGCTTTTCGCCGATTTCGCCGTTTGTCTGGTGGTACCGCCCCCAGTGATTCCACATGGTCATGTCCCAACCGCTCCGGTGCGGATAGAACCAGTCCGGCCAGTGGGGGAACAGGATGTCGGTCACCTTGTCCGCGTGCCAGGCCGTCATCTGCATCTTGTTGGCCTGGGCCCGTTCCGTCTGCAGGCGCCTCTCTATGGTCTTGAGGCGCAGGTCGATGCCAACCTCCCGCCAGTAGTCCCGCACCAGCTCCAGGCTGATCCCCTTCGGCGTCTCGAAGTCGATGAACTCCAGCGTGATGATCAGTTTCGACCCGTCGGGGTATTCACGCAAGCCGTCGCCGTCGACATCGTAAAGGCCGAGCTCGTCAAGCAGCGCGCGGGAGTAGTCCGGATCGTATCGGATATGGGCCTGGGAGAAGCGTTTTTCGTACCAGCGGCTGGATGGATGTGCCGTAACCTGACTCGGCGTGCCCTGGCCGAAGTAAATGACCTCGTTCATCTGGTCACGATCGATGGCGTGGGAGAGCGCGCGAATGAAGCGCCGCTCCCCCTTGCCCCACACCAAGTCCCGGTACTTGAGGTCGTCGAAATTGTAGTTCGGCTGGATTGCCACGTCGGCGACGTGCAACCGGCGCCAGATGTGCACCCTGTTGACGCCTTTCCTCTCCCCGAGCTTGAGCAGGGGTATGTTCGGGGTATCGAGCGTGTGGCCGGTGAAATCGAGCTGGCCGGTGGCGGCCTGGAACGTGATCATCTGCGAGTTTTCAAGCACGACGATCACGTCGACCGCGTCGATGTACGGCAATTGGTTCCCGGCCGGGTCTATCTTGAAGTAGTAAGGATTGCGTTCCAGGCGCAGCTTGGTTGGCGTGCGCTCCACCGCCCTGAAAGAGCGCAGCGTAGGCACTTTCGGGGCGTCCTCATTGCCCCAGCCGCGCAACTGGTTGAACATGGCCATCCAGGTGACGTGGTTCTTCTCCTTCACCAACGCGTCGAGTTCTTCCCGGTCCCGGTACGCGGGGTGGTAGTCCTTCAGGAAGTGCATCGGATCGACGAAGTGGCTGCCGAAGAACGCGAAGTAGTTGGCGAACATCGGATTGGGCTTCGGGAACACGTACTGAAACGTGAGGTCGTCGACCGTGACGAATTTCGCGCCGCGCACGGCCACGTTCGTCAGCGGCTGCATCTCCGGGTCAAGCCAATCGTGGTTGAAACGGAACATGAAGTCGTCGGAGGTCAGGGGATGGCCGTCCGACCACCTGATGCCGGGCCTGAGGCGGATCGTCGTGACGCGGCCGTCCTCGCTCACGCTCCAGGACTCCGCCAGGTTGGGCAGGACGTTGCGCAGGTCTGCGGAAATGGTCAGCGCGTGCTCCCAGGCGAAGAACTGCCACCCGTCCCAGAGCGTGATGCGGGCCTTGCCGCCGTACTTGCCGATGCGTTCGTAGGGGTGGCTGACGACGGGGTCGTCAGGCAGGCGTTCTCTCACCGGAGGAAGGCCGCGGCCGTCGAGCAGCGGGCTCTGGGAGAACCGCGTGATGCCGAGTTCGCCTGCGGTCTTCGGCGGGGCGAACCACTCCGGCGGCATGTTGCTGGCGAAAGGTCCCTCGTCAGGCGAGACCTCCTCTTCAGCAATGCAGACTACCGCAACCATCGCAAGGCAGGCGCACGCGGCCGCCCTCTTCTTGCCAGAGGTTCCCCCTCGCGCGTCCCGACTGAAGGCCCCGCCCAACTTCACGAGGTCATGATCCCGACTGCACGGCGGCGGCTCCGACACGGGCCTCCTGCTTCATCAACGCAACCACAGTTGGGACTACTGGGGCGCCGGCGGCCCAGCGCGGCTGTTCGCCGCCACCCGCACAAAGTCCGCCAAGGCGTCGCCCCTCTCGGAGATCGCCGCCTGACCCGACTGTGTATCCCTTACGGAAATCACGCCCCCCTCCCACATCGAAAGAAAGTGGGAAGCGCTGCTTAGAGCCCACCGCCTCGTCCGGCTACCCGCACGGTTTTGGACGACTCGGCCAACGACTAGAAAAACTGCGATTCCGACCGGAACCAAGAACAGGCCGATCAGCCAGCCGTAACCCACGAAAACGAAGACGACAGCAGTGATCGTTCCCCACATTGCCAAGGAGTTTTCGTAACCACGATACCCAGGACTGCCAGGCGTGTTCGCACGAAATGGATTCACACCAATTGACAACTTCTCCTGACCAACAAGGCACTTCAATACCGAAAAGTCCTCAGCTGCGAAGTCCTCATCCATGTCGCAAGCACCTCCAGCCAAATGCTGGCGTGACCACGAGGTAGTGCGCCCAAATCATTTATTCTTCCTTCTGCGGTCCCCAGTTCTTCTGGCAGTAGAAGGCGGCGTGATCGTTCTTCGCCTCCTTAAGGCACTCCATCAGCTTTTGCTCGCGCTGGTATTCCGCGTAGTCGAATTCGCTGAACGCATCGAACAGATAGACGGCGACGAGGAAGATGCCGATCGCGAGCGTCAACCCGATGCCAGCACCAGCCACGTTTGTGACGATGTCCTTGAAGCGACCAAATCGGATTTCGCGCCTGATCTCCAGCGCTTCTTGCGGGGTCATTCTCGCTTTGGTCGGACTCCCCGGCAAAGTCCCTTCATCCATCAGGAATCTCCGGCGGCCAGACCGCGCGCCCAATCCTGTCCCAATCGTTCGCGGAAAGGTGACCGGCGGACGTGACGGCATCGAACCGGTCCAGCTTGCGGTGGTCCTTTTCGAAACGCAAAGAGTCGGCCACCAGATGGATCGCGGCCTCTTCGAGGGTTCCCTGGACGAGCGGCACGTATCCGAGCGGATTCCACCAGCGCAGCCTTTCCCACTCGTCCGGCTCTTTCGTCCACAGGACCCAATGCCGTCGTGCCCTGTGCAGATAGTACGGGCTCACTCGTTCGTGCATGAAGCCCCAACTCCACTCGATGGTTCCCAAATGCAGAACCCTGCGAGGTCCCTGCGGATACGCTGCTCCCGGCGGTTTCTCTTCGTAGCCAACAATGGCGTCGAACGGATTCGGACGCTTGGCCAACGCCGCGACGGTCTGCGTCTCTGACTGCGTGTTCGTGTTTACCAAGGCCGCTTCCTCACGCCTTCGCCGATTCGCATTCTACATTCAGGATACAAGCGACGATCGAAGTCCCCGGAGATTTGCAATCAACTGTTCGAGACGTGGCTCACACAACGACAAGTCGTCGTCCATGTAGAGACTTCGATTGATCTCGATCATCAACGCCAAAACCCGTCGGTCGGATCGACAATATCTCGACGGAACAAGGCAGCCGCGAAACGGTTCATTCCGCGCGACCTCGAACCCTTGTCGCGTCAACCTGGTTTCCACATTCAAGACCAGCCCTTCGGGGGAGTGAAAGTCATCCGTTCCCAAACAGAAATCCGGGCGTCTCGCGTCAGGATATTGCTCGTAAGGAAGCGCTTGGGCCGGAAAGCTGTGGCAGTCAAGAACCAAGCACTTTCCGTGCTTCTCAAGGTGCCGTTGTACCGTCCGAGTCAATCCCTCGTGATGCGGACAGTAGTATTTGCGCAATAGACACCTTCGTTCCATATGGGTCAGATCGCGCCGGATCCGTTGACGGTGCGTTCCGTGCGTATAGATGACCCCCATCCCTGTTTCCGCCATCGGCTCCTGTGAATCGTTGATAAAGCGCTCGGGATCGACCACAAGCCGACTGACCGGAAACACAACTGAAGTAGCGAAGGGAAAGGCGTTCCTGAAGATTCGGTCTGTCGCATGATCCGTCAACACTCTGATCTCGCTCTCAAGTTCCTTCCGCGTGATCACGAACTGATCCATGACATGCTCGGGAATCTTGATCGAGGCGTGAGGAACGTGAAGAACGAGAGGAATGTTCATTCGTTTCGTCTCCGCGTCCGAGACTCCAGCCTAGCAAATCGAGTGGAAGTGAGTCTCTCTGTCGGGATTGGAATAGTGACGGCGGATACCGTTTCGTGCCAAACCGAATCGGCGGATGTCCCCGCACGGTGATCGCTCGATGCGAGGCCGCGCGGCGGCAGACGCGACGGTGACCCGCTTCAGTGTATACGTTTTCTTTTCGAGGAAGAGGCATTCCTAAGGCGAAGCTAACGCACGCCTTGTGCATCACGGGCCTAAAGTTAACCGGGCAACGTCCTCAGGTCTGCGCGGGGACGTAAAAGAAGCCACGGCCCCGACGCTCGGTCCGTCCGCCCTTGAGGTGGCCGGCACCGGCCAACCGAGTCAGGAGCTTCCCGGCGGAGACCTTGCTAAGCCCGGTCAGATCGGCAACCTCTGTCGAGGAGACACGTCCTCGAGCCCGGCTCCAGTCAAGAATCAGCGTTTCACGCCCAGCGGGCGCACGCAGCGATCCCAACCGGTGGGCGAGCCGGCTCTGAACCGCGTCGGAAAGACGAAACGCAGCGGGTTGGTGAGGAGGAATACCCTGCACGGGCGAAATCACCGGCACCGAGCCAGCGGCATCCGCGTACGTATCCGACAGCCTGCGGATCGCTTCGTTGGCTTCCTCCTCAGAGGATCGCTGAAGAAGCTGGGTCGCGGATTCGGCGTCCACCCAACCATTTCGGGTCAAGTGTTCGATCAGCAAAAGCGAGTCAACGCTCGCGGCCCATGGCGGGGTCAGCGCGGCCACCAGGTCGACGACGGCGGTGTCAGGGGCACCACCGAGAAGCGCGACCCGCACATAGGGCCCATCCACCTCGGCAATGACCGGCGCGGGCCGCCCGATTGCGAGCATGTCCCGTACCATCCTGTCCACGCCGATTCCTTCGCGTTCGGCCAGGCCTAGCGAAGCCATCGCCTCGGCCAAGTTTCGATAGCGGGGAACGGCCGGGTGCGTGATAATGTTGTCGGGCGTCACGCCGCCTAGGAATCCTCCAGGCGAGGTCACGGTCAACGAGTCGCCGACATGCTCGACGACGGTCGGTTGCGCCACCAGCCAATCCCGGTGGACAAGTCCATTCACAATGGCCTCGCGCAGCGTCCCAGGAGGGATCGCCCGGATTCTCCCGTGTGCGAAACCCGCCGCCGTGTGCGTGACACGGTTGGCCACCTCGGCCGCTCGTTCGATCTCGCGCACCTGCACGAGCAACGGTCCCGCACCCTCGACGCGCAGGGTGCTGTCGCCGCCCGGAATGTCACGGCGAATGTAGTCGACACCCGGCCAAGGAGTCGCCACGAACAGGAGTGATCCGGCGTTGGTGAGATCGTGTGAGCCTTTGACCAGGTTTAGCCGGCGGAGAAGATCGGCATCCGTCGCATTCGTCAGGCTGGTGTCGGATTCACTGCCGTTCGCTTCCCGTAGGTAGCCCCTCGCAACCTCAATGGCGGATGGGCTCACGTCTTCCAGGGTCTGTCCGGAAGACTGATCGGACCAGTCGAAACCGATTCTCTCCAGCATCCGCGACTGCCAAACGACCGGATCGACCTCGACGCAGTTGGTGCCTACACGCCACCGCAGCTTCCCGCGGTACCGGATGGGAGCGAGGGCCTCGATACAGGTCAGTATCAGGAGGCGACACCCCTTGAGGCTAGCCTCGCGCACCGCGACCGTTAGCTGTCCGGAAGTGAGTTGCCAGATGCGATGGCGGACCCAGTCCGCGTTGAGCCGCGTCCCGATCAGAGCGCCGTCATCGGAAACGCCAACGATGATCGCACCGCCTCCCGGAGTATTCGCCATGCAGGCCAATTCCTCCGCCAGATGGTCCGCAGCATCCTCATTGGTCGCTTCGCCGCCGGAAACGCTTCCATCCGGCGCTCGCCGGCCCCGCTCTTCCTTGAAGTCCACCCGCTCCACTTCGATGCGTGAGGGTGCCTCGCCCTGGGACAATCGATGCAGCGCCTGCTCGACGAGTCCGTCGATAGGTTCTCGTCCAAGAGTGCCCAACGCCATGATGACCGGCTTCCAAGCTTGCTCGAAAAGGCAACTATACCGGAACACCGGGAGTTTAGTTATCTTTTTTATGTTAAAAAGATAACTAAACGCACAATTCTTCGGATTGGTTATCTTTTTGGGCGCGGCCTTGTTTCATGTAGTTCGGCCTGTACCCCAGCGGAAACGGGTCGGATGGATTCCGGTGCCCGGGGAACTCGAATCATTCCAATCCGCCGGAACACGGGCGCACCCCGCTACTCTTGGCCATCGGTTTCGTCCAGGTACCAGGTCGCCGGATGGTAGGCCATGGTCCAGCGGTTGTCCGCACCCCAGATGCCGCTCGGCCACACGTTCTTGAGCCGCCTCGAAACCGCCACGGGCTGCGGCGCGTGACCCACCGTGCCTATGGCCCAAAGGTTGTCCGCATGGGCACGAAGGAGCGTCTTGGCGGCCTTTGTGCGGTGTTCCTCGTCGGTGGCCGTGAGCAGTTGGCCGCCCCAGTACTGCAGGTTGCGGATCGATTCGGGCGGCTCTTCCCCGAGTTCTCCGCCGCTCTGGTGGTACCGCCCCCAGTGGTTCCACATGATCATGTCCCAACCGATCCGGTGTGGATAGAACCAGTCCGGCCAGTGGGGGAACAGGATGTCCGTCACCTTGTCCGCGTGCCACGCCGTCATCTGCATCTTGTTGGCCATGGCCCGCTCGGTCTGCAGGCGGCTTTCCACGGACTTCAGGCGCAGGTCTATGCCCACTTCGCGCCAGTAGTCCCGCACGAGTTCCAGCGCGATCCCCTTGGGAGTCTCGAAGTCCAGGTACTCGAGCGTGATGATCAGCGACGACCCGTCCGGATATTCGCGCAGGCCGTCGCCATCGACATCGAACAGGCCGAGTTCGTCCAGCAGTTCGCGGGAGTAGTCCGGATCGTAGCGGAGATGGGCATCCGCGAAGCGCTTCTCATACCAGCGGCTTGACCAGTGCGCAGTCACCTGGCTCGGCGTGGCCTGGCCGAAATAGATGACCTCGTTCATCTGGTCGCGGTCGATGGCGTGCGAGAGCGCACGGATGAAACGCCGCTCTCCCTTGCCCCACACGAGTGCCCGGTACTTCGGGTCGTCGTAGTTGTAGTTCGGCTGTATGGCCGTGTCGGAAACGTGCAGCCGGCGCCAGATATGCACCTTGTTGAGGCCTTTCGCCTCGCCGAGCTTGAGCAGCGGTATGTTCTGGGTTTCGAGCGCCAATGCGGCGAAGTCGAGCTGGCCGGTCGTCGCCTGGAACGTGATCATCTGCGAGTTCTCCATCAGGATGATCGCATCGACCGCGTCGATGTACGGCAGCTGGTTGCCTGCGGGATCTATCTTGAAATAGTAGGGGTTGCGCTCGAGGCGCATCTTGGTGGGCGTGCGCTGCACCACCTTGTGGGCTCGGAGGGTGGGAACCAGCGGGGCGTCCTCATCGCCCCATCCGCGCAACTGGCGGTACATTGCCAGCCAGGTGACGAATCTCTTTTCCTTAACCAGCGCTTCCAGTTCCTCGCGGTCGCGGTATGCCGGGTGGTAGTCCTTGAAGAAGTGCATGGGCTCGACGAAGTGGCTGCCGAAGAAAGCGAAGTAGTTGGGGAACATCGGGTTCGGCTTCGGGAACACATACTGGAAGGTCAGGTCGTCGATGGTGACGAACCTGGCTCCACGCACGGCCACGTTCGTCAGAGGCTGCATCTCCTTGTCCAGCCAGTCGTGGTTGAACCGGAACATGAAGTCGTCGGAGGTCAGGGGATGGCCGTCAGACCACCTGATCCCGGGCCTCAGCCTGATCGTTGTGACGCGACCGTCTTCACTCACGCTCCAGGACTCGGCGAGGTTGGGCAGGACGTTGCGCAGGTCCGCCGAAATCGTGAGCGCGTGCTCCCAGTTGAAGAAGTGCCAGATGTCCCAGAGCGTGATCCGCGCCTTGCCGCCGTACTTGCCGATGCGCTCGTAGGGATGGCTGACGACGGGGTCGTCCGGCAGGCGTTCCTCCACCGGAGGAAGATCCCGGTCGTCCAGCAAGGGGCTCTGGGAGAACTCCGTGATGCCGAGTTCGCTCGCGGTCCTCGGCGGCGCGAACCACTCCGGCGGCATTTTCTCTGCGAGGGGCGCCCCCTCGCGCTGCTCTTCCATGCGAGGGACACCCTCGCGCTCCCGGGCTGAAGGCTCCTTTCCTGCGAGGGGTGCCCCCTCGCGCTCCCCGGCTGAAGGCTCCCGCAGCGAATCTTCCCGGGCGAGGCAAACGGTTGCGCTCAGCGCGATGCAGACCCATGCACCGGCGAAGCCTGGTTTCATTGCTCGTCCGTTTCGTCGATGTACCAGGTGGCCGGATCGTAGGGCAGCGTCCAGCGGTGTCGCGGCCCCAGTCGCCGGTCAGGCGACGTCGTCGAGTTCGCGGCGCACTCGGGCAAGATCGAAGGCGCCCTGCATGCGGACCCAATGGCCGGCGTCGCTCCAGCCCAGCCGCTCAAGGGCGATCGCCAGGCGCGGGGAGACGCCCGCCCGGGCATTGACGACGCGCTGCAAGGTGACGCGTGCGACGCCGAGGCGAGCGGCGGCTTCGGTAATGGTCCATCCCATCGCGTCGATCGCCTCGCGGATGATCTCGCCTGGATGTGCGGGGTCGTACATGTCGGTCACGGAATCCTCCTTGTCAGTGGTAGTCGATCAATCTCACCTCGACCGCCTCGCCACCCTCGAAACGGAAGACGATGCGCCAGTTGCCGGACACGGACACGCCCCAGTGGCCCCGGAGGCGCCCCTTGAGCGGGTGCAGGCCGAATCCGGGAATGGCAAGGTGGCGCGGCTCGGTGGCCTGATCCAGGAGCGCAAGCACGCGCCGGATGCGTGGCACCCAGGCGGGATTGAGCCGGCTGGCGTCACCTCGCTCATGAAAGCGACGAAGGCCCCGGTGCGCGATCTTCACGGACCATGACTATATCGTGTAGCGATACTAGATGCTAGCACGATGCGGTCGACATCACCGGTCGTCCGATTCGTCGATGTACCAGGTCGCTGGATGGTAGGGGGTCGTCCAGCGGTTGTCCGCGCCCCAGATGCCGTTCGGCACCACGTTCTTGAGCCGTCTCGACACCGCCACCGGATGCGGCGCGTTGCCCACCGTGCCGATTGCCCAGAGGTTCTCCGCATGCGCCTCCAGCAACGCCTTGGCGGCCTTGGTGCGATTCTCCTCGTCGGTGGCGGTGAGGAGGTGGCCACCCCAGTCCTGGATGTTGCGGATGAGTTCGGGCGGCTCCTCCCCGAGTTCCCCGCCGCTCTGGTGATACCGTCCCCAGTGGTTCCACATCGTCATGTCCCACCCGGCCCGGTGCGGATAGAACCAGTCCGGCCAGTGCGGAAACAGGATGTCCGTGACCTTGTCCGCGTGCCACGCAGTCATCTGCATCTTGTTCGACATGGCCCGTTCCGCCTGCAGCCGCCGCTCGATGGCCTTGAGGCGAAGGTCGATGCCAACTTCGCGCCAGTAGTCCCGCACCAGTTCCAGGCTGATCCCCTTCGGCGTCTCGAAGTCGATGAACTCCAGGGTGATGATGAGTTTCGATCCGTCCGGGTATTCCCGCAGGCCGTCACCATCGACGTCGAACAGGCCAAGCTCGTCAAGCAGCTCGCGCGAGTAGTCCGGGTCGTAGCGGATATGGGCTTCGGCGAAGCGTTTCTCGTACCAGCGGCTCGACCAGTGCGCGGTTACCTGGCTCGGCGTGCCCCGTCCGAAGTAGATGACCTCGTTCATCTGGTCGCGGTCGATGGCGTGGGAGAGCGCGCGGATGAAGCGCCGCTCTCCCTTGCCCCACACCAGGTCCCGATACTTGAGGTCGTCAAAGTTGTAGTTCGGCTGGATGGCCACGTCCACGACGTGAATGCGGCGCCAGATGTGGACCTTGTTGGCGCCTTTCCTCTCTCCCAGCTTGAGCAGCGGTATGTTCTGGGTCTCAAGCGTGAAGGACGTGAAGTCGAGCTGGCCCGTGGCGGCCTGGAACGTGATCATGGGCGAATTCTCCAGCACGATCATCACGTCCACCGCGTCGACGTACGGCAACTGGTTGCCGGCCGGATCAACCTTGAAATAGTAGGGATTGCGTACCATCCGCATCTTGGTGGGTGTGCGCTGCACCACCTTGAAGGAACGGAGAGTGGGCACTTTCGCAGCGTCCTCGTTCCCCCAACTGCGCAACTGGTTGAACATGGCCATCCAGGTGACGTGGTTCTTCTCCTTCACCAGCGCCTCGAGTTCTTCCCTGTCCCGGTACGCCGGGTGATAGTCCTTGAAGAAATGCATGGGATCGACCCAGCGGCTCGCGTAGAAGGCGTAGTAGTTGGCGAACGTCGGGTTCGGCCTCGGGAACACGATCTGGAAGTTCAGGTCGTCGATGACGACGAACTTCGCCCCGCGCACCGCCACGTTCGTCAGCGGCTGCAATTCCGGGTCAAGCCAGTCGTGGTTGAACGAGAACATGAAGTCCCGGGAGGTCAGGGGATGGCCGTCCGACCACTTGATCCCGGGCCGGATGCGGATCGTGGTGGTGCGTCCGTCTTCGCTCACGCTCCAGAACTCCGCGATGTTCGGCAGGACGTTGCGCAAGTCCGCGGAAATTGTCAGCGCGTGCTCATGGGGCAGGAAACGCCGATGGTCAAAAAAGGTGACACGCGCCTTGCCGCCGTACTTGCCGATGCGCGCGTAGGGATGGCTGACTACGGGATCGTGCGGAAGCCGCTCTTCCAGCGGGGGAAGATCCTGGCCGTCCAGGATCGGACTCTGGGAGAACTGGGTGATGCCGAGTTCGCTCGCGGTCTTCGGGGACGCGAACCACTCGGGCGGCATCCCCGAGGTGTCCTCTTCGGCGATGCAGACCGTCGCGTTCATCGCGACGCCGACCCACATGAGGACGCTCGATTTCATCGGGCCATGATGGCGATTGCGCAGCGACCGCGTCAACAAGACCTCCTGCAATTCAAGGGTGGTCGTGCCCAAGCGAAACACGGCCCTCGCTAAGGGTAATCCTTCAGGAAGTGCATGGGATCCACGAAGTGGCTGCCGAAGAGTGCGAAGTAGTTGGCGAACGTCGGGTTCGGTTTAGGGAGCACGTACTGGAAGGTCAAGTCGTCGATGGTGACGAACTTTGCACCGCGCACGGCGACGTTTGTCAGCGGCTGCAATTCCGGATCCAGCCAGTCGTGGTTGAACCGGAACATGAAGTCGTCGGAAGTCAGGGGCGCGCCATCGGACCACTTGATCCCGGGCCTGAGGTTGATCGTCGTGACGCGGCCGTCCTCGCTCACGCTCCAGGACTCCGCCAGGTTCGGCAGGACGTTACGCAGGTCTGCCGAGATCGTGAGCGCATGTTCCCAGGCGAAGAAGCGCCACTGGTCCCAGATGGTGATCCGCGCCTTGCCGCCGTACTTGCCCATGCGCTCGTAGGGGTGGCTGACAACGGGGGCGTCCGGCAGGCGCTCCCTTACAGACGGTAGGTCCGGCTGTCGAGCAGCGGGCTCTGGGAGAACTGCGTGATGCCGAGTTCCCTGGTGGTCTTCGGCGGAGCGAACCACTCGGGCGGCATTCCCGCAGTGTGTCCTCTTCGGCAATGCAGAACGCCGCACACATCGTGGTGAAGACCCTCACAGGCGCGGAGCTCAACTTCATCGAGCCATGATGGTGACTGCTCGGCGACGGCGTCAACAAGGCGCCTCTCCCGAAGCTGCCGGCACCGTCGGGTGGCTCCCTCGACAGTGCCACCCACGTCGCAGGCGGTTTTCAGCACTTTCGCACGTCCGCACAGGTCGATGGCATACAACATGCCGAAAGGCAAACCCGCATGATTCGACTGGTACACTGTGCAAGCCGAACGGAACGATGAATGCGACCGTGATCGACACGCTGAGATTCGCGGACAGCCTGAAAGCGGCAGGCTTCGAGGTGCCGCAAGCCGAGGGCTTGGCGCGTGCTCTCGGCGCCGAACTGGCGGAGCGGATGCTCACCAAAGGCGATCTCGAGGACGCTCTCAGACCAATCAACGGCAAGTTCGAGAGCATCGACGCCAGATTCGAGAGCATCGACGCCAAGTTCAAACGTATGGACGCCAGATTCGAAGGCATCGACGCCAGGTTCGACGGTATCGACGCCAGATTGGACGCCATGGACTCCAAATTTGACGCCATGGACTCCAAATTTGACGCCATGGACTCCAAATTTGACGCCATGGACTCCAAATTTGACGCCATGGACTCCAAATTTGACGCCATGGACTCCAAATTTGACGCCATGGACTCCAAATTTGACGCCAAGATCGACTCCGTGCATCGCGAACTCTCCGGCAAGTTCAACACCCTTGTCGGTGTGATGGCTTTGGGGTTCACCCTCCTCGTTGGCCTCGGCGGGTATAACGCCGTTTCCCCCCGCCTCGCCGAGACGACCAGGCAAGCGCCCGAAACGCATCAGGAGGCGACGGCACTGCCCGTCGCGCCTGCCTCCCGGCTGCTCGCCGAGGTCTGAGCCAACCCCTCGTCGCGACTTGGGTCCCGCTATCGCCCATCGGGTGCTTCGTCGAAGTACCACGTTGCGGGGTGGTAGGGGAGCGTCCAGCGGCTGTCCCAGCCCCAGACGCCGGTGGGCGTCACGTTCCTGAGGCGCGTGGAGACGACCACGGGGTGCGGCGCCTGTCCCACCGTGCCGATGGTCCAGAGATTCTCCGCCGCCGCCGCCAGCAGCGTCTTGGCGGCCTTCGTGCGATGCGCCTCCGTCATCGCGGTACGGAGTTGGCCGCCCCAGTACTGGAGGTTGCGGATGAGTTCGGGCGGCTCTTCGCCTAGTTCCCCGCCGGTCTGGTAGTACCGGGCCCAGTGGTTCCACATGGAGAGTTCCCAGCCGGCACGGTGCGGATAGAACCAGTCCGGTACCAGCGGGAACAGGATGTCGGTCACCTTGTCCGCATGCCACAGCGTCATCTGCATCCTGTTGGCCTGGGCGCGTTCAGCCTGCAGGCGTCGCTCGATGGACAAGAGACGCAGGTCGATGCCCACCTCGCGCCAATAGTCCCGCACGAGTTCCATGCTGATGCCCTTGGGCGTCTCGAAGTCGAGGTACTCCAGCGTGATCGTGAGCTTCGACCCGTCCGGATATTCCCGCAGGCCATCGCCGTCCACGTCGCGAAGTCCCAGTTCATCCAGCAGGGCACGCGCATAATCCGGGTCATAGCGCAGGTGCGCCTCGGCGAAGCGCCGTTCGTACCAGCGGCTCGACGGGTGGGCCGTCACCTGGCTCGGCACGCCCTGGCCGAAATAGATGGCCTCGTTCATCTGCTGGCGGTCGATGGCGTGGGAGAGCGCGCGGACGAAACGCCGTTCTCCCCTGCCCCACAACAGTTCCCGGTACCTGGGATCCTCGTGGTTGTAGTTTGGCTGGATGGCCAGGTCGCTGACATGCAGACGGCGCCAGATATGCACCTTGTTGACCCCTTTCGCCTCGCCGAGCTTGAGCAACGGTATGTCCTGGGTCCTGAGCGTCATGGCAGCGAAGTCGAGCTGGCCCGTGGCGGCCTGGAAGGTGATCATCTCCGAGTTTTCCAGCAGGATGATCGAATCGATCAAGTCGATGTACGGCAACTGGTTGCCGGCAGGATCGATCTTGAAATAGTAGGGGTTGCGCTCAAGGCGCATCTTGGTGGGTGTGCGCTGCACCACCTTGTACGCACGCAGGGTCGGCACCCTCGCGGCTTCCTCGTTGCCCCAGCCCCACAGCGCCTGGTACATCGCCATCCAGGTGACGAAACCCTTTTCCCTCACCAGCGCGTTCAGTTCGTCCCTGTCCCGGTAGGCCGGGTGGTACTGCTTGAAGAAATGCATGGGATCAGCGAAATGGCTGCCGTAATGGGCAAGGAAATTGGCAAACATCGGGTTCGGTTCGGGGAACACGTACTTGAACGTGAGGTCGTCGATCTTGACGAACTTCGAGCCCCTCACGAGCCGGCGCGTCACCGGGTTCATTTCCCGGTCCAGCCACACGTGGTTCATCCGGAACATGAAGTCGTCGGAGGTCAGGGGATGGCCGTCAGACCACTTGATCCCCGGGCGCAGCCGGATGGTCGTCACGCGGCCGTCCTCGCTCAGGCTCCAGGACTCCGCCAGGTTGGGCAGCACATTGCGCAGGTCCGCCGAGATCGTAAGGACATGCTCGAAGTTGAAGAACTGCCAGTTGTCCCACAGCGTGATGCGCGCGGTACCGCCGTAGCTGCCGATACTCCGGTACGGGCGGACGACGACCGGATCGTCAGGCAGGCGTTGTTCCACTGGCGGAAGATCCTGGCCGTCGAGGAACGGGCTCTGGGAGAAGTGCGTGATGCCGAGTTCACTGGCGGTCTCCGGCGGGGCGAACCACCGGTCGGGTAGCGGCACCGAATCCTCCGCTGCAACGCAGACGGCCGCGCCCGAAAGACAGGCCCACGACAAGGCAAGGTTGAGCTTCATTGCGCCATGATGGCGACCGTCCTGCGGGCGCGTCAACGAGCGCCTATCCCTCGTCCAGTGCGGCAATTGAGCGTCTCGGCCCGGCTTGGGGACCGACCTACTCCTCGCCGGGAGTCTCGTCGATGTACCACGTCGCCGGATGGTAGGCCAGGGTCCAGCGATTGTCCCAGCCCCAGATACCGGTCGGCGTCACGTTCTTGAGGCGCGTGGAGACAACCACGGGATGCGGCGCCTGTCCCACCGTGCCGATGGTCCAGAGATTCTCGGCCGCCGCCGCCAGTAGCGTCTTTGCCGCCCGCGTGCGACGCGCCTCCGTGGTCGCGGTTCGCAGTTCGTCGCCCCAGTTCTGGAGGTTGCGGATCAGTTCGGGAGGCTCTTCGCCGAGTTCGCCGTCGGTCTGGTAATACCGGGACCAGTGGTTCCACATGGCGATGTCCCACCCCGAGCGGTGCGGGTAGAACCAGTCCGGCACCAGGGGAAACAGGATGTCGATCACCTTGTCCGCGTGCCACAGCGTCATCTGCATCCTGTTGGCCTGGGCGCGTTCGGCCTGCAACCGTCTCTCCACCGACTTCAGCCGCACGTCGACACCCACTTCCCGCCAGTAGTTGCGCACGAGTTCCATGGTGATGCCCTTGGGGGTCTCGAAGTCGAGATACTCGAGCGTGATCGTGAGCTTCAATCCGTCCGGGTACTCACGCAGGCCGTCTCCGTCCAAGTCCACCAGGCCGAGTTCATCCAGCAGGGCGCGGGCGTATTCCGGGTCGTAGCGGATGTGGGCTTCGGCGAAGCGTTGTTCATACCAGCGGCTCGAGGGGTGGGCCGTCACCTGGCTCGGCGCGCCCCGGCCGAAGTAGACGACCTCGTTTATCTGGTCGCGGTCGATGGCGTGCGAGAGGGCGCGGACGAAACGCCGCTCTCCGCTGCCCCACAATAACGCTCGATATTTCGGGTCGGGGTAGTTGTAGTTCGGCTGTATCGCCACGTCGCTGACATGCACGCGCCGCCAGATGTGCACCTTGTTGACACCCTTCGCTTCACCGAGCTTGAGCAGGGGGATGTCCTGGGTTTTGAGCGTGTAGGCGGCGAAATCGAGCTGGCCGGTAGCGGCCTGGAAGGCGATCATCTGGGAATTCTCCATCACGATGATCGCATCAACCGCGTCGATGTAGGGCAACTGGTTGCCGGCGGGGTCGATCTTGAAGTAGTAGGGGTTTCGCTCAAGGCGCATCTTGGTGGGCGTGCGTTCAACGACCCTGTATGCACGCAGGGTCGGCACCTTCGATGCCTCCTCGTTGCCCCAGCCCATCAAGGTCCGGTACATGGCCATCCACGTGATGAAACCCATTTCCTCGGCCAGCGCTTCCAACTCGTCCCGGTCCCGGTACGCCGGGTGGTACTGCCTGAAGAAGTGCATGGGGTCGGCAAACTGGCTGCCGTAATGAGCAAAGAAGCCGGCGAACATCGGGTTTGGTTCGAGGAACACGTACTGGAACGTGACGTCGTCGATCTTGACGAACTTCGAGCCCCTCACGAGCCGGCGCGTCACCGGGTTCATTTCGGGGTCCAGCCACACGTGGTTCATCCGGAACATGAAGTCGTCGGCGGTCAGCGGCGCGCCGTCGGACCACTTGATCCCCGGGCGCAGGCGGATCGTCGTGATCCGGCCGTCCTCGCTCAGGCTCCACGACTCCGCCAGGTTCGGCAGGACGTTGCGCATGTCCGCCGAGATCGTGAGCGCGTGTTCCCCACTGAAAAACTGCCACGAGTCCCACAGCGTAATGCGCGCGGTACCGCCGTACTTGCCAATACTCCTGTACGGCTGGATAACCACCGGATCGTCCGGCAGGCGTTCCTCCACCGGCGGCAAGTCCCGGCCATCCAGGAACGGGCTCTGGGAGAAACGCGTGACGCCAAGTTCACTCGCCGTTCTGGGCGCGGCGAACCATTCGGGTGGCAAAAAACGATTTTCCGACTGCTGCGCCGTGATACATCCCCCGGCGATAGTCACGACCCAAGTCAGGAGGGCGCGAGCACTATCTCCCAAGCAACATTCGAATCTACGTCGACCACAAGACCGGAGGCGTTCAGAGAAGTTCTTCCTCAACGAAACGTATGTCTCCATCGAGATCGTGTCCACTGCAAACACCATTTGGACGTGGCCCTGCAAGAGACCAAGGCGCGCTCTCGAACATCACCGAGACTTCTGCAACCGAGCTGCTCCCACCACGAAAATACGAAGAGCTGGACCTATGTCCCAACACCATTTTGGCTGTCGAAGTGTTACCGCAGTAGGGCTAGGACTCCACAGGTTCTTTGATAGGCGTTCAGATGGTCTTCGGCTGGTCGAGAATGTCAAGGTGTCGCGCAGAGCTGAGGCGAGCATTACGGGAAAGAACCCGATGGAGCTTCTCCGAAAACCGTCTTGTCCTAACTATGTCGTGGATCTCGCGACGTCTATCCGGATTGAGCGCGTACTTCCTTCTGCTGCGGCTTGGCTTCTGAATGAGCAGGGAATCAGAGTACAGATCGTTTATGACATCCGGAAGTTGGTCGGCGAACTCTTCGCTCAAACCGCGGCCTTTAGGCAGGTCGCTTGCCCACATGTAGCCTTTGTTTCGCCCGCCCCACATGTTGTGTCGTTCGAGTTTGGCTATAAGCAGTAGTGCAACAACCAGCTTTCGTGGAAGCATCGGTTCTCCACGAAGGTGTTGGTCTCGCGCTTCTTGCAGGATGTTCATGATGTCCGTGATGCTCTGGGAACTCCCAACCCACACTCCAGCACGGCCCGCCAAACGCTCCCTGAGCTCCACAACTACGCGTTCTTGAACATTTCGAAGTAGAACGCATGGACCGATTGCGCCCTTGATCATCGATGCAACCTCATTGATCGATACAGAGCAGCTCAGGTCATATTCCCGCGTGTGGAGGCTCCAGTCTGACCACGACGAATCTGAAGAAATCACCGCCCTGATTTCTTCTAGCCAGCACCCCATCATAGGGTTGTGACGTGAGTTTGGGTGGCATAAGTAGATGCGCTTGCGTGACACGCGCCCTTCGGAAGCTCATCGACCTTGGTTGGGGTCAGGACTGTGCTGACCGCCCCATGAGTGCCCGAAGAATATATTTTGATGGAATGGACACATCGAGCAACCATTCGATCGGAGCGCCTTCAAAGGCCTTGATGACGATTGAACGTAGCGCGGCTTCGTCCCACTGAAGGTTGGATCCAAGCAGCGGGTGGGATGGCGGCAGCCGCTCAATGCGCACTCGATTTCGAAAAGCGATCGTATGACTTAAGCCGTTCTCATTGCACCATTGGCGAACTTGCTGCGTAACTAGGCTTGATCGGCGTCGATTCCATTCGGCCACTAGGGCCGGGGAATGCTCCCCAAGTGCCAGTCTAAACGTACGGTACCAATCATCAGCAACAAGCGAATCAAGGATTTTCGAATTAGACATCAGACCTAGCTCGCCGAGGAACTCCTTTGCCCAGTCGCGCTGAGTCTCAGCAGGAACTGGTGCCAACTCAATCCAATCTTCCGAGGGACTGGGAGGTTCCTGTAGTCCTGCAAGCACCTCCGCCGACTCCTTGTTTAGGAATCGCCTCCCTGGCGGTTCCTCCATCACAAAAGCCCGCCAGACTTCCGAACGCAGCAGTTGATTAGACATCGAACGACTGTCGCCCGAGGCAGTTGTAGGACCGCGTACTGGAGGTTCTTTGTCCTCAAGCTTGATTGCGAAAGCGCCGCGGCTAGTCTCGTCAATTCTCAGTAGTCCTTGATCCTCCATCAGATGCAGCAAGTCCTTAAGCGCCTTGAATCCGTGCTCCTCCCAACGCGGACCTCCGTGCGCTGCTCTGAGCATGAGGCCGACACGCGATGCCGGAATGAGTTCACCGGGAAGGGATTGGGATCTGATCAATTCGTATGCGGATACGACATATCCAAGTCGGTCCATTCTGAGTCCCCCGTTCGATTGCCCCTTAGGTCTAGACCTAAGGGGCGAAAATCAGTTTACGTTGATGCAGGGACTCAACGGACAGAGCATGTATCTATCGGCTTCTTTGACTAGGCGCCTGCACGCCTTGGAAGCCGACTCTCTACCGCATTTGGCCTCCACTCCCCCGATACGGCGTCGAATCTCTCCAACGCCTTCCCCGACCCTTGCGGATTAGCTATCAGGGGACCTTGTGGCACCGGCAATATGGAATAGTGCGGCAGCCATGTCAACCCCACGCACTATCCCACCAGGGCTATTGCACGCTAGGCGCAACGCGCTGATTGCGGCGATTTGTCGAAAGGTACTGGCTTTCGGCGAGCGATGCTGTACAACGCGGGTGCATGGCGGACGTTCTGGACCGACGGGCGGTGGTGGTGGGCGAAGTCGAGGTGCGCGCGGACGAGCGGCGGCGCTGGGACGAGCTGATGCGCGCGCACCACTACCTGGGGTTCAAGCAGTTCGCGGGTCGGGGGTTGCGCCATGTGGCGACGTGGCGGGGACACTGGCTGGCGCTGCTCGGCTGGCAGTCGGGGGCGTTCAAGTGCGCGCCGCGGGACCGGTGGGTGGGGTGGCACCGGTCGGTGCAGTTCCGGCGTCTGCACCTGATCGCGAACAACACGCGCTTCCTGGTGCTGCCGGAGGCGTCGGGGATCGCGAACCTGGCGTCGCGGTCGTTGTCGCGCAGCGCGCGGCGGCTGAGCGCGGACTGGGCGGCGTGGTACGGCCACCCGCTGGAACTCGCGGAGACGCGTCAAGCGGATGGCTTGGCGTATGCCGAGCATGATGCGTCCTCTCGGCGCCACAAATCGCCACTACGGTGACGCTTCGCCCGCATCGGGTACGTCGTTTCCCAGGATCTGTAACAGAACCTGCATGAAGAACGAACGCGTCGCGCAGAAAGCCTCTCGCACATCTGCAGCCGGGCAATCGGACAGCACGGATTCCAGCGCAGCGGCCTCCCGCCGATCGATAGTGAGTTCGTAAGCCTTGCGCACCTCAACGACCCGGCCCGCAAACCAGCACCGGTTCGTTTCCGGTAGCCACTCTGCAGCATCCCTGGCGCCCTTCTCGCGGTTGACGGCAGGCGCAGCCAACGTCAGGTTGCGCAAATCGGAAGCGAATCGGCGCCTGGTCTGCTGGTCCGCCATGCACAGCCCGCTGTCATGGGCTTGGGAAACCGCAACCATGTGTTCGATTTCCGTCTCCCTGCTCGACCCGAACTGCGCACACGTGTAAGGGCTGATCAGATCTCCCAACCCGGCGATGATGTCGTCCTCCACGGACTGCGGGTACCGGTAGTCGTCTCGATCATACGGCGCGCAACGGTGTTCGGGCGCGACGACCAGGCCCCTCCATGTGGTTTCTCCCTCGCTCATCGTCGCGCAGAACAACAACAACCCGGCCAAGTACCGAAACATGCGGAGGACTCTGTACGCAAATGGCGCAAGGCACTGTGCGACATCCGCCGTTTACGCGCAAGCAACCGCCGACGAGACGGGACTCCGGCTCACAGGGCGCCGCGCCTGTTCGAAAGGCTGGTAGGCTTGCACCGCCATGGCAAGACGGGAACAGGAGAACCACCGTGCCAAGACCCTTGATGATTGCTGCCGCCTGTCTTGTTGCCACGTTCTGTGGCACGGGCGCCGCCCAACCGTCTTCAGTCGAACCTCGACACACTTTGGAGACTGCGATGACCACAAGTCGCGAGCTACCTCACGGAAGCCCGGAAGACGTCGGCATGTCTACCGAACGACTGAAAGAAATCGATGATCTTGTTCAGGAGTACATTGACGACGGTCGCATCCAGGGCACCGTGATTGGCGTCACCCGACGCAACAAGGTGGTCTATCTGGAGGCCCGCGGTGTCATTGATGATACGACCCAGAGGCCCATGCGGAAGGACGTGATGTTCCACATGGCCTCCTCGACCAAGCCGGTGCTCGGCGTGGCCGCCATGATGATGATCGAGGAAGGCCTGATCAGTCCGGAAGACCCGGTCGAAAAGTACATTCCCGAGTTCAAGGGTATCCAGGTGGCCGTTGCCAGGGAATCTGCTGGCAAGGACATCGTCAAGTCCAAGGACAAGTCCAGGAACAAGTCAGAAACGCAAAAGGTCCCCGACCATCAGCTTGTGGATGCAAACCGGTCCCTGACCATTCACGACCTGTTGACCCACACGGCCGGTCTCTATACAGGCGGGATCGGGACAATGGTCTCGAAATTGGAGAGGCCCGGAGAGTCGGACACGCTCGCTTCCTGGATCCCCAGGGTGGCCGCAGGTCCGCTGGACTTCCAGCCCGGGTCCCGCTGGGCTTACAGCGGCACCGTCGGTCTCGATGTCGTGGCGCGGATCGTCGAGATCGCGTCGGGCACACCGTTCAACGAGTTCGTTCAGACGCGCATCTTCGACCCGCTGGACATGAGGGACACGCACTGGAACGTGCCGGAAGACAAACTGGACCGGATGCCGGTTTTCAGCAATGACAAGGAACCCTGGATCAAGTCCGCCGACTATTTCTCCGGTTCCATCGGCCTGGTCAGCACCGCCCGGGACTACATGCACTTCGAACAGATGCTGGTGAACGAGGGAACCTTGTTCGGCCATCGGCTCCTCAAGCCCGAATCGGTCGCCATGATGTCGACCAACCAGGTGGGGAACCTGTTCAACGAAACGGAAAAGGGAGGATCCGGTCGCGGGTTCGGGTATACGGTCGGAATTACCGTGGATCCGGAAGAAACCAAGGATGGTCGAACGGCTGGCGCATTTGGCTGGATGGGGGCTGCGGGTACCGTGTCCTGGACGGCGCCGGAGGAAGAACTGACGGTCGTATACATGGTTCAGGGGCCGACAGACCTGCCCTGGAAGATTGCTGAACTGGTGAGAGAAGCGATTGTCGAGTGATCTGGCAAAGACCCCTTGATCCATCCCTTAACGCAATGGAGGCCGAGTCGTGTGGTGCAGATTAACGTCGCGAATTTCGGATGAGAACATCGATGCCCTGCTTGGACGCGCGGGCGTACTTGTTTCCGCGTCTGACAACCAAGAGTCCGTGCATTGGGACGGCAAGGACTTCTTTGTCAGCAAACTGCCAGAAGACAACAACTTCGACCTGTTGAGACTGTTCCACTTGGAAATATGGCCGGAGATCTCCGACCTTGTAGCTTTCGATGTCCCTGTCATTGATCACGCCAGCCTGTTGATAAAGGGTGCCGGCGCTGCCGGGACGGCGTTGCACCAGGATCGCGCCTATTGGATCGGAAGGGACCCGTCACCGACGATCTTCTCGGTGTGGATCGCGCTTGAAGACATGTCGGAAGAAAGGGGCGGCCTGATGCTGTCGCGCGAAAACCAGGTCGGCGTCGGTGAGATGTCGTCATTCAATACGGGATCAATCCTGGAACACGAGGAGGGCGCGGCCCTGGCGGGGGAGTTTCCGATCACGATTCCCGATCGAATTGCGTCTCGACTGGCGGAGTCCATGGGGCTCGTCGAACTGGCAAAAGGGGAAGCTGTCGCGTTCGATAGCTTCGAACCACATATGTCAGGCCCCAACACTACCCCTACCCCCCGACTCGCGATGAAAATCGCCTATGCCGAGGGAAAGAAGAAGACTCGATACCTGACCCGGACAGATACGTTGGAGCGTAGTTCGTAAGCACGTGAGAAAACTGCTGAAGATTGCGCTTTGGGGGCTTGGCACCCTCGTCGTCTTACTCCTTGCGCTGGTGTTGCTGGGTCCAGGCGTCTACGGATGGATGGTGGCGCCCAAGCACCGCTTCGGCGACAAGCCATTGCCGGACGCGCCTGACTATACGTTGCGGGAGCATTGGGCGGCCTGGCCCGACGATGCAAGCCACGCGGAACATCGACCCGACGGCATACCGCCCACACCGCAAGAGACACGGCTGGCGGACGCGTTCTTTCTGCACCCCACGACCTATGGCGGTAAGGAACACTGGGTGCAGCCGATGGACGACGAAGACGCGAGACGCGGCACCGACGTGGGCTCGATTGCGCGGCAAGCCTCCACATTCAACGGATGCTGCCGGGTCTACGCGCCACGCTTCCGACAGTCGAACATCATGGGTTACCAGCAGGAAGAGATTGACCGGATCATGGACGTTGGCTACCAGGACGTGCGTGCGGCGTTCCGGCACTTCATCGCGGAAATCGATCCCGACAGCCCCATCGTCCTGGGGAGCCACAGCCAAGGGACGTTTCAGATGGTCCGGCTGATCATGGAGGAAATCGACGGCACGCCGCTGATGGAACGACTGGTCGCCGCCTATGCCATCGGCCACCAATTGCCCGGCGCCCTGATCAAGGACGGGTTTCAGGACATCAAAGTCTGCGGTTCGCCCACGCAAACCGGCTGCCTCATCTCCTGGGATGCGCACGAGGGGGACAGGACGCCGTCTCCCTGGAGCAGCCGCGACGACCAGAAGAACTGGAACGGCACGGATTACTCCGGCTTCCCCCCGAGTCAGAACATCTGTGTCAACCCGATCACATGGACAACCGACAGCCGCCCGAGCGACAAGGCGGATCACCTGGGAGCGCTTGAGATGTGGACCAAAGCCGCCCCACTCCATGCATCGCTGGGCGAGTTGGTTGCCGGCACGGTATCGGTCTATTGCGAGCAAGGCGAGCGGTCCAACTGGTTGTTTGTAAACGCGGACCGCGATCCCAAACTGAAAACCGAAGGATGGTGGTCACTGTTCGTGCGAAACCTGCACGGTTCCGACTACGACCTCTTCTGGGCGAACATTCGGCAAAACGCCGAAGACCGTACCCGGGCTTTCATCGAGGCGCGCGAGGACCTGTCGAACTGAACGCCAACATTGCCGCGTCTCCCGCTGTGCCAAAATCCTGGGACTTCCAGGGAATTTGATGAGTCAGATGCCATGAACCCGATACAACCGCGAGAAGACCAGTTCATCGGCGCCCTCCTCGGCTGCGCCGTCGGCGATGCCCTCGGCGCGCCGCTTGAGGGAAGGTCGCGCGAGGAAATCGCGAAGATCACTGATCTCATGGCCGGGTTCCACCCGTTTCGATCCTATTCAGCCGGGCAGTTCACGGACGATACCCAGCAGACGGTTGCGATCGCGCAGAGCATGGTGGATGCGGGCCGCGTCGATGGCGCCGCGATCGCCCGCGAGTTTGCGAAGCTATGGGAATCCGGCGAGATCGTCGGCCAGGGTCCCGTCGCGGACCGCGCCGTCAAGCGCCTGATCGCTGGCGTGCCCTGGCATGAAGCCGCGGAAACGGATGATCTTCCGCTGAACGGTTCGGCGATGCGGGTCAGTCCCGTCGGTCTCTGGAACTTCGACCGGACCGATCAGCTTGCCGCCGACGCCACGATTTCAAGTATCGTCACCCACCAGCATCCGCTGGCTATCGCCGGGGCGATCGCGATCGCGACGGCCGTCGCGATCACATGCACGTCGAGCGAGATCGACGCAAACAGCTTTCTGCGGCTGACCAGCGAGTCCGTCGCCGGGCACGGCGAGGAGTTCGCGTCGCACATTCTCGCGTTACGCGACTGGCTGGCACTCGACGAGACCGCCGCGCTCGAAGCCATGGTCGCGGCCGGCGGGGAGGAGTCGCCGTGGGCAAAGCGCAGGAAAGGCTTCGGCATCCCCGCGACCGTCGAACCTACCGTCCTCACTTCCCTGTACGCCTTTCTCAAATGTCCGGACGACTATCCCGCGGCAGTGGAGTGTTCGATTCGGGTGGGCGGCGACGTCGATACGACGGCGGCGATTACGGGGGCAATCTCGGGCGCGCACAACGGCGTCGACGCCATCCCCGGCCACCTGGTCGCGAGCGTCAAGGACAGCGCGGCGATACGGGATCTGGGGGCGCGGTTGTTTGCGGCAAAGTTCGCGTAGCACGTCCAATTCGGACCCGCAGCCTGGGGAAGCTCCGATCAGCCTTGGACGTAGAGTGTTCCGGTCGTGGAGCCGCCGAGTCGCCTTGTAGCCTCGTCAACCGGAGCCGGGAACCGCCTTACGCTAGCCTGAACTTCCAGAGTCGATCCGAGCTAACCTATTGATTTTTGGAGAGATCACGGATTTCTACCGGGTCGTTACTGGGTACACTATTGTAGACGCACGCCGAGCAGCCGGAAGGCTTCGCGCTGCAGTTCGGTGGG
>JAPOYI010000027.1 GCA_026706665.1 Gammaproteobacteria bacterium
TCGATCCGGCTCGCCTCTACGGCGAAGCCGGTTCGCCGTCACACCTGACCGCAGCCCGCTGCAGGTGTCGTCCAGGCGCGCGCCTGTCCTACATTCCCGTGCGTTTTCGGCGACATGGAACGCCTCGCTCTTGCCGGAGCGAGTTGATGCTCTGGGGACACAGGGCCATCGCCTTGAATTGGTGGGAATTCCCGTCCGCCGGATGCTCTGGGGACAGAGAAATTTCAAGTACATTGCCTATCCGTATGCTCTCGGAACACTGGCCAATCACGCTGTTCCAGCAAATGGCTGGATTCACTTCGGCTCCATGCGGTATCGATCAGCGTGTGCGTATGAGCGCAATTGGCTGTTCTGGTCGAGTCTCCCCGGGCGCGGGAAGCGGACGTCCCCATAGCGTGATTCGCGCAGTCGAGCAGTCCACGCCGAGTTTCACTCCTGCTTGGATTCGCAGGAAATCGCTCGCCATCCCGTCGCGCGTTCCGCATACTCGCGTGCTCAATTCCAGCCGTTATCGCTGATACCTCCTTGAGCGCTCGGGGTACAGTGTGCCGCCCCAATGACCCGAACCACGTACTTTGCCCACAGTCACGAGTCGCTCGAACCGGAACGCTGGCATCGTTTGTCCCGGCACCTTGAGAACACCGGGGAACGCGCTGCCGCATTCCTCGATGCGGTTGGAGCCGGAAACCTTTGCCGGACCGCTGGCCTTCTGCACGACCTCGGGAAGTACTCCGAGGAATTTCAGCAACGACTCGCGGGGAAAGCCGCCCGTGTTGACCATTCCACTGCGGGCGCCCAAGCCGCCCTGAAGCGGTATCCGGGTCCGCTGGGCAAGATCGTCGCCTACTGCGTGGCCGGTCATCACGCGGGCCTGGCCAATGGGGTGAACGGCGAGCAGATCGGCGCCCTGGCCGATCGACTCGCGGCTTTGCCACCGCCGTTGGATCCCATCTGGAAGACCGAGGTTGCGCTGCCGGAACTTCAGCCGCCAACCATCAAGCCGCGAGATTCAAGTTACGCGGGTTTCAGCGCGTCGTTCTTGATCCGCATGGTGTTCTCGGCGCTCGTCGATGCCGACTATCTCGACACCGAGGCGTGGTTTTCCGAGGTCGATGGACGCTCGTCTCCGCGTGGCAATTGGCCTGGACTCGAACGACTCCTGCAGCGCCTCGACTCGTATTTGACCGAGCTTTCCGCCCGCGCGGCACCCTCCGACGTGAACCGCCTGCGGCAGCAGGTGCTAACTCGAGCGCGGACAGTAGCGGCTCAACGGCCAGGGCTTTTCACCCTGACCGTACCGACCGGTGGAGGCAAGACGCTCAGTTCACTTGCGTTCGCGCTCGAACATGCGGTCCGGCACGGACAGCAACGGGTGATCTATGTCATTCCCTTTACCAGCATCGTGGAGCAGACCGCCGCCGTCTTCCGTCACGCTCTGCGCGAAGGACCGCTCGATCCTGCGAACTTTGTGCTTGAGCACCATAGCGCGTTCGACGAAGATCGCATCGGCGAGCGCGAGGCACGGGACAAACTGCGCCTGGCCATGGAGAACTGGGACGCGCCGATTGTCGTAACGACGGCCGTGCAATTCTTCGAATCCTTGTTCGCCAACCGTCCGTCGAGGTGTCGGAAGCTCCACAACATCGCCAACAGTGTCGTCATTCTCGACGAGGCGCAGACGCTGCCGCTGAGCTTGCTCGTGCCGTGCGTGAGCGCGATGGACGAGCTTTCGAGAAACTGGCGTTCGAGCATCGTTCTTTGCACGGCCACGCAACCGGCATTTCAGGCGCGCCACGGTTTCAATGGCGGGCTGGTTGACGTTCGGGAGATTGCGCCCGATCCCAAGCGTCTCTACCGGCAACTCAGGCGAACGCGGATCCGCCATGCGGGTACGCTGGACGACGCGCAGCTCACGGAACGGCTGCTTGGCTCCCGCCAGTCGCTGTGCATCGTCAATACGCGCCGCCACGCCCGGGAGTTGTTCGAGGCCCATCGTCCAACCCCGGGATCGTTTCACCTCACCACCGCGATGTGCGCGAGGCACCGAAGCGACGTGTTGAGCGACATACGCGAGCGCCTCGATGGAGGTCGACCCGTTCGGTTGGTCGCGACTTCGTTGATCGAGGCCGGTGTGGACGTGGATTTCGAGACCGTGTTTCGCGCCGAGGCGGGACTGGAATCCATTATCCAGGCAGCCGGACGCTGCAACCGCGAGGGCCGGTGCGGGATGGGCGACGTCTACGTGTTCGAACCGGCACCCGGCCCGGGCCGCGCGCCCAGCCCGGAACTCGCTCAGTTCGCTTCCGCCGCTCGTTCGGCGCTGCGCCGCCACGAAGATCCCCAGTCGCTGGCGGCCGTCACCGACTACTTCCGCGAGGTGTACTGGCTCAAAGGGCCGGAGTTGGACGCGCATAGAATTCTTGCCCAGTTGAACGAGCGACGAGCAAGTCTGGATTTCCCGTTTGAGACTATTGCCCGTCAGTTTCGACTCATCAGCTCGGACATGGTGCCCGTGATCGTTCCGTACGCGGGTCGTTCCAGCAGAGACCGGATCGTCTCGCGGCTGCTCGAAGAGTTGCGCTGGGTCGAGCGCCCCGGTCGAATTGCTCGCCTACTTCAGCCGTATGTTGTGCCAGTACCGCGCCGCGTTCGCGAACGGCTGCTCGCCGCCGGAGCGGTCAGCGTCATCCGTGCCGACGACTTCGCGGAGCAATTCGTTGTCCTGACCAATCCGGACCTTTACCGCCACGACACCGGACTTATCTGGCATGATCCCGAATATCTCTCCGCCGAGTCGCTCGTGTATTGATGTTCGTTTCCTCTCCTCGCAGTATCCGCGCCAAGATCCTTACCTCAGTCGACGATGGAAAGCAATGGATATCCACGGATTGCTCGATTCTCGCTTTGCGTTCTCATGGTCACCGTTGGATCCATTCAGCATCCCTTTCGGCAATGGGAAATAGGAGCTTCGCATGACGTATGGCGTCCGACTGCACGTCTGGGGCGACTACGCCTGTTTCACCCGACCGGAAATGAAGGTGGAACGTGTCTCCTACGACGTGATGACGCCTTCGGCCGCGCGCGGCATCCTTGAGGCCATTCACTGGCGGCCCGCCATCCGATGGGTCGTCGACCGCATCCATGTTCTGAAGCCGATCCGGTTCGAGACATTTCGCCGCAACGAGCTGGGCAAGAAGATTCCCACGCGCAGCGTCACCGCCGCAATGAACGCGGGGAGCACGGACGAACTCCACGTCATCATCGAAAACGAGCGGCAACAACGAGCCACGATACTGCTGCGCGATGTCGCCTATCTGATCGAAGCACACTTCGAGTTGACAGCGCGGGCGGAGCCCGATGACACCGAGGCGAAACACTTGTCCATGTTCAACCGGCGCGCCGCCAAGGGACAATGCTTTCATCGGCCGTACCTGGGCACGCGGGAATTTGCAGCCGACTTTGCGCTTGTGACCGATTCCGTGCCGGAATCGTCGCTGCCTTCCGATCAACGCGACCGCGATCTTGGTTGGATGCTCCACGATCTCGACTTCGAGATTGATCGCACGCCCTTCTTTTTCCGCGCCGTCCTGCAGGATGGCATCATTCGCGTGCCGGCAGTCGGCAGCGGGCAGGTCGCGTCATGACCGTCCTGCAGGCGCTTGCACGTCAACATGAACGGCTCGTCCGCGTTGGCGAAGCGCCGTCCTACGGGTTTTCTCGCGAACCCATCTCATACGCTCTAGTGATCTCGCTCGAAGGGTCCGTGGTGGACGTTGCGCCTTTGCTCGATACCTCCGGCAGAACGCCGCATCCCACCCCGTACGACGTGCCCCAACGCGCCAAACGCACATCCGGTGTTGCGTCCAATTTTCTCTGGGACAAGACCGCCTATGTGCTTGGAGTCAAGGGTGATCCGGACACCAAGCAGCGAGCTCCCGCACCTCGCGAGCACGCCGCCTTCCGGAAACTGCATGCGGATCTGCTTGCGGAGACGGACGATGCCGCGCTGCAAGCCTTGCACCGCTTTCTCGATCAATGGACTGCCGACAGCTACGCCTTCCTTCCGAATGCCGACGGAATGCTGGACCAGAACATCGTATTTCGCCTGGACGGGGAATTGTCTTTCATCCACAAGCGCCCGGAGGCACGTGAGATTTGGATTCGCCATTTGTCCGGGCAACAAGGCCCCGAAGGCTTGTGTCTAGTCACCGGCTCCACAGGTTCGCTCGCCCGTGTGCACGCTCGAATCAAGGGAGTATGGGGTGCCAAAGGGCAGGGCGCAGACATCGTCTCGTTTAACAAGCGCGCATTTGAGTCGTTCGGCAAGGAGCAGGGAGCCAATGCGCCGATTTCAGCGCAGGCGGCATTCGCTTACGCAACGACCCTCAACGCACTGCTGGCGACAGACAGTCGGCGGCGCATCCAGATCGGCGACGCGACCACCGTCTTTTGGGCTGAGGCGACCGGCGGCGAAGACGCCGCCAACGCGGCCGAGGAACTCTTCGCAATGCTGGCGGAACCGCCAACCGCGACGGAGGAAGAAGCCACGATCGCCGATAAACTGTCTGCCATTGGTTCGGGCCGACCGTTCGCCGACGCTGTTGCAGGGGTCGATGAACAGACCCGTTTCCATGTGCTGGGGCTCTCCCCAAACGCCGGCCGCCTGTCCATCCGCTACTGGCATACGGACACGCTCGGGGCCATCGCGCGGCGAATCGTCGAACATTGGCGGGATATGCACATAGAACCGCTCCCGTGGAGAACTCCCCCTGCGGCCTCGCGCGTGCTGATCGAGACGGCTCCGCTCGATAAGAATCCGAAACGCAGGGCCGACCGTATCCCACCGATATTCGGTGGCACCTTGATGCGGGCCATCCTTACCGGTAGCCCTTATCCTCGCTCCCTGCTCGCTACCGTCATCATGCGCATGCGTCAAGACCGCGATATCAACGGCCTGCACGCCATCAACGGCCTGCGCGCCGCCATCTGCAAAGCCTGTCTTGCCCGGGATTACCGCCTGGGACTCACTACGGAGGATGTTCCCGTGAGCCTGAACCCCAATGAAACCAACGTCGCCTACCGCCTGGGACGGCTGTTCGCGGTGTACGAGAAAGTGCAATCGGCGGCGCTCGGCAACGTCAACGCGACAATCAAGGATCGCTATTTCGGAGCCGCCTCTGCAACGCCCGCATCGATTTTTCCTCTGCTTGAGCGCACCTCCGGCCATCATCTGGCGACCTTGCGCAAGAACGAGAAAGCAGGTCTGGCGCACTGGTTCGAACGGGAAATCGACGACATTCTCGCGGGCGTGGATACCGCTCTGCCACGCAGCCTGCGTCTTGAGGAACAGGGACGGTTTGCGATTGGTTACCACCATCAACGAGCCAGTCGCCGACGAGGCTCCGCCGATGAAACCACCGATACCCACACCGACGAAGGGGAATGAACCATGACCGCAATCGGCAATCGCTACGATTTTGTTTACCTGTTTGACGTCACCAACGGCAATCCGAACGGCGACCCCGACGCGGGTAACCTGCCCCGGCTCGACCCGGAAACCAACCAGGGCCTCGTCACCGACGTGTGCCTCAAACGCAAGGTGCGAAACTTCGTTGCCCTGACGAAGGGCGACAGTGAGGGGTACGAAATCTTCGTCAAGGAGCGTGGGATTCTGGAGTTGCAGCAGAAGCGGGCTTGGGATGCGGTCCTGCCGGACGCCACCGACAAGGACCGCGAAAAGCTGCCCAAAGATGATCAGAAGGCCCGGGAACTGACCCGCTGGATGTGCGCGAATTTCTTCGACGTTCGGGCGTTCGGCGCCGTGATGTCGACCAAGGGCGCCAACTGCGGACAGGTACGAGGCCCCGTGCAGTTTGCCTTTGGACGATCCGTCGAACCGATATTGCCGCTTGAGGTTTCCATCACCCGCATGGCCGCCACCACCGCCTCCGATGCGGAATCCAAGGGCGACATCCGCACCATGGGGCGCAAGCACATCGTGCCATACGGGCTTTACCGCGCTCACGGCTACATATCCGCCTGCCTTGCCGGCGACGACACCAAGGGAACGGGCTTTTCCGAAGGGGATCTCGATCTGCTCTGGACCGCGCTCGAATCCATGTTCGATCACGACCGCTCGGCGGCGCGCGGCGAGATGAACGCCCGCCGACTGATCGTATTCAAGCACGACAGCCTGCTCGGCAACGCGGCCGCGCATCGGCTGTTTCAGCGAGTAACGGTCAATCGGGTCCACGACGGCGAGGAAATCGGCCCTGCCGAACGCCGCGCCCACGAATTGCCGCCCGCTCGCGCCTACAGCGACTACCGGGTTCAACTTGACAGAACGCAAGTACCGGGCGGAATCGAGATCATAGACCGGATCTGATGCCCCGAAATGCTTGGCACCCGCCCAATCGCTGAAGAAGACGACCTAATCCCGATCTCCGCACTGCAGCATATGCTGTACTGCCCGCGCCAATGCGCGCTGATCCATCTCGAACGGCATTGGGCCGAGAACCGGTATACAGCCGAAGGGCGCATCCTCCACTCCCGCGTCGATTCGGGCGCGACCGAATCTCGACCGTCGGCAAGAGTCGAGCGCAGCGTCCCCGTTCGGTCTTTGCGGGTTGGGATCGCGGGCGTCGTCGACGTTGTGGAGATTCATACCGACGGCAGCCTCTATCCGATCGAGTACAAGCGCGGGCGCCCGAAGTCCCACCGGGCCGACGAGGTTCAGCTTTGCGCACAGGCGCTTTGCCTGGAGGAGATGCTGGACACCTCGGTTCCCGAGGGCGCCCTGTTCTATGGCCGGAGCCGCCGCCGCAAGCCGGTTGAATTCAATCGGGAACTGCGTCGGATCACCGAGCGCGTGGCCGCAGACACCCGCGAGATGATCGCAACCGGCCGCACGCCACCGCCGGAATACGAACCGCGAAAGTGCGACAACTGCTCGCTCAACGAATTCTGTCAGCCGCGCGCCGTCCGTGCCCAGGATGCGGTCCGCGACTGGCTGCTCACCGCCATCGAGAGGTGACGCGCATCCCATGCGGCGCCACCTGAATACACTCTACGTGACCACGGAGAACGCCTGGTTGCGCAAAGACGGCGAGAATGCGGTCGTCAGCGTCAATCGCGAGCCGCAGGGGCGGGTGCCGATCCACCTGCTCGGCGGCATCGTCTGTTTCGGCGCCGTTGGAGCAACGCCGCAATTGATCGGCCACTGCGCCCGAAAGGGCGTGAGCCTGTCGTTCTTGAGCCGAAACGGTCGTTTCCTGGCCCGTGTGACCGGTCCGGTTTCCGGCAACGTGCAACTGCGGCGAGCCCAGTATCGAAGCGCGGACGATGACGACATGGGCACAAGTCTTGCGAGAGACTTCGTGCTGGGCAAACTGCTCAATCAGCGCACTGTCGTTCGCCGCGCCCTGCGAGATCATCGAAGCAACATGGACGATGAGGCCCGTGAACGCCTCAACGCCGGTCAGCGCCGCTTGGGCAACGCGGCACGCCGGGCCGCCAACGAGTCGGCCAAGAACGCCCTACGGGGCATCGAGGGAGAATCCGCCCGAATCTACTATTCCGTATTCGACGATTTGATCCGAAGACCCGATCCTGAATTCAGGTTCGAATCCCGGTCGCGCCGCCCTCCGCTCAACCCGGTCAACGCGCTGTTGTCCTTTCTGTACTCGCTGCTCATGCACGATTGTCGATCCGCGCTGGAAACGGTTGGCCTTGACCCTGCGGTCGGCTTTTTGCACGAAGACCGCCCTGGGCGGCCAAGCCTTGCGCTGGACCTCATGGAAGAATTGCGCCCGGTCCTCGCCGACCGGGTCTGCCTGACGCTGATCAATCGCCAGCAGGTTTCGCCAGCCGATTTCACGACCGCCATCAGCGGGGCCGTAACGCTGAGCGACGCCGCGCGCAAGACGCTTCTGGTCACCTATCAGGACAGAAAGAGTCGCGAGCTCACCCACGAGTTTCTCGGCGAGAAAACCACGCTCGGGCTCGTGCCGTTCGTGCAGGCCCGGCTGCTCGCAAGGAGGATTCGCGGCGAACTGGACGGCTACCCGCCGTTTATCTGGAGATAGGCCGGCATGCTCATGCTCATTACATACGACGTCGCCACGAACGATACAGCAGGCAGGCGGCGCCTGCGGCGCGTAGCGCGCTTGTGCCAAGATCACGGGCAGCGTGTTCAGTACTCTGTATTCGAGTGCCAAATCGACCCGGC
>JAPOYI010000143.1 GCA_026706665.1 Gammaproteobacteria bacterium
TTCTCTTGGCGCAGGCCCGTGCCGTCGCTCTCGCCCTGCCGCCTCTCTCGGCGCCGCTGTTTCTGCTTCGAGCGTGGCTCCTGACCGCCATTCCCAGGACGCTCGTCGGACACACACGAGTTATGCCATATTGTGAAAAATTGTACAAGTACAAAATTGTAGTTTCCTAAACCCTCGACAACACGAACCCGCTAAACGAATACCCTCATTCTTTTTCTGAGTTCGATAACGAAGAACTCACGGGCGTTACGGGAGGAAGTGGACTACGGCATCAACGACATGGGGCTGCCGGTCATAGTCGTGTATCCAGATTTCAGCGAGAAGTCGGACATCATCGGGTGCGAGTCGAAAACGATTAGAAAACAGATCAAGGACCTATGGAACAACCTGCCGAAGTTTAGAGACTCGATGGGGGACGTTCCGACTATTCACGTGCCGAACAAGAAGTCTCTAATCAGGAAGGCGCTAGAAGATGACGACTTCAAGGTGCAAAGCAAGGGCAGGGCCGAGGTCTTCTTCTTTCCGTGCTGAGCAGGTGGAACCGTGGCGTTACTTGGTAGTGCCCGCCAGCGTCCGATGAGGGGAACAGCGAGGGCCCGGAGCCGCTAACGGGCGATGACATCCAGCCCATGCTTGGTTCGCACGGGACGTCCACGGTTCCACTGTTCTGTCGGGCGGCCAACGGGCTAAGCCTTCGCGGACACTGAGAACGCGTTGACGAAGGCACCCGCATGCAACTCAAACTGCGTTAGTCTCTGGGCCACCTGTGATGCACTTCTCGCAACGTCAGGGTGGATGAGTTGCTTCGCGAAGCCTGTCAGATTGCTTCGCAGCTTCCGAAGGCGCGGAGGATCAACCACGCGCATCCCCGCAACGGCGCTTGCGCCCTGCCCAAGACTACGGTGTTTGTGAATGATCAGTGGTACAGAACCGGAGACCGGATAGCGCGCAGCAAACCAAGCGACTGCTTGACCGAGTTGACCGGCGTCCCTCTTCGATATTCCCTCGTCAGAAGTAACACCGTTCTTGCATTCGATGACCAAAAAGATTCCGTTTGACAGCGCCCACAGATTGTCCGGCCCTTCCTGGTAGTCTCTTTCGGGCCGTTGGCCGGGAATCCCGATGAACCACGCGAGAGCGTCGACCGCCGCTTCGAAGCGAGCGGACGTGCCCGCGTTGAATTGCAGATCGCCGCAGAGCTCGTCTGCAAAGAGCTTCATGTGGGTTGGGTCGACGAACCGGCCTTCGTGATTGGCGATCAGCGCCGTAGCTTGCTTCTCTGTCACCGGGGTGAGCCGTCTATAGGTGATACCGTGCATCGGCTTGATGACTCCGGATTCCATGTTGTGAGCCGCGAGCAGCGTCCTCTGAGCGGCGGCAGCATCCATCGGGTGCTGGAACGCAGCCTTTCTCGCAAGCAGCCATGCCTTGACTTGAGTTTCGGCTGCTCCATCAATGGCCTGGTCGAGAATCGCAACAGCCTTCTGGTGCTGATTTGCACGTGCCGCGTCGAACGCCGCCCGCATGGCAAGTTTCGCGGGATCGAGCTGCAACCTGTCGTCGGTGTCCAGATTCACGAGGACCTTCTTGCTCACCCGAATCCAGCCGGGATCGCGGTCGATGCATTGAAGGATGACGTTCTTGATCTCATCAATTGAGGGAGTATCGAGCCTCCTCGCGATCTTGCGCGAAAGGCCAAGTTGTGCCGACGTGGCCGGCGTCAACATCTGGGCCCCGTCAGGTGACCGCAACCGGCCGGTGAGCTTTGCGCCGAGCAGAAGGACGGCGCAGTAGTCGTCGTTCGATCGTACGCCGCGGCCCATCCCCTGCTCGATCCGTTCTAGTTGCCGCCGAAGACTGACGGCCGTGCCGCTCAATACCTCGGTGTCAACGGAGTCAGAATAGGAACGGACCTCGGGCAAGTCAACAAGGGCCAGGACGCGGCAAGCGTCCCCCGGGAGGTCGATGCCGTCATAGCGGTTTACGAGAACAGTGAGTCCAACATGGCCCGATCGAAGCCTATGAATTCCGGCGCCAACGGCGTCGCCAACAAGCACTTGGTGCGCGGCAGCTTTCCAGTCTTGAGCTGCCACGACGGAGGGGACGATGATCACCACGTTGACCGTCCTGGCGAGGTCAGCAAGCAGTGTGCGAACATCCGCCGTGGTGAGATTGGAGTTGAGCTCCTGTGGCATTAGAATCATACGCTCACCCATCGACTGAGAAGAGGCGGGAATGATTGGGGTCGGGAAGCTATCGGGATCGGCGCCAAAATGCGTGACGATCACACTGTCGTCCGCGAGTGTCGCGGTCATATAGATGCGGCGCTTCGCGCGTCGAAACGGTTGTATGAGGTCCGTTGCTGGAAAATGGGGCTCGATCTCCAGATGCTGGCCGCCGACGACGCAACGACATTGCGGCAGGATCTCTTTGAGTAGAGGATAGGTAAAGTGAAGGGCTTCGTCGTCACGGTGGTCATGCAGAATGCGCAAGATCCGGCTATGGTGAGTATCCCATGACCAGAAGGGCACTTCCATGTGGACTTGGGGATCGCCGGCGTCCAGTTCTAGGAAGCGTGCTTCGTTATAGCTCCTAAGGTCCTCCGAGAGTGTGGCCAGTATCTTGCTGTAGGCCTCATGCGTGTTGCGTAAGTTGAGCGTGAACTGTTGAGTAATCGTGGACAGACAGGCGTGAGCGTCGTCGATGAGGACAGTCCCGATCTCGATCTGCCCTACACCTACGCCGAATACGGACTTGCCGTTGAAGAGTTTATGGACATTCACGACGCAGACCTTCTCCCCGGCCGCGTACGCAGCATCCCGGGGTTCGAGGGTTACGTCGATGCCGAGTGCCTCGGCCTCGTGTACGACTTGCTGCAGCAAATGGTTGTCGGCCGAGACATACAGCGCCGGCCCCTTACGGTCATTTAGGGAACTTTGGAGCAGTAGCAGTCCGACAAGTGTCTTGCCGCTGCCGACGTTTAGCTTGATTACGTTGTCTCGGATGTCTCGTGCCTGGAACCAGCGGTTCATGACCTCGGTTTGGATGTCCCGGGGAAACGCGAACTTCGGAGCTCGATTGAGCGTAAGGAAGATATCGCGAGGATGGACCGCGATCTTGTCGTCGGCGTCCAACATATCGGAAAAGTCGATCGGCATACTGCGTTCTCGGAAGTCTCGGATGGGCGGTGATGTGCTGACGCGTACCCTCTTGGGTCAATCCCGGAGCCACGATTGGGGAACGAGCGCAATGCCGTCGCGCCAGCGCTCGGCCATCGAGTCGCGGAACCAGTCTTCGAGTAGCTCCACATGGTCAGCGATGATGATCTGCATGTCAGGCGCACGCTCGACGCAATACCGATGAAGTAAGGCAAATAGCCGGCGCACGGCAGCTTGGTCCTCGTCAGGAAGCCCGTCGATTCGGCCGCGCTCGTCGCGCTCCGGTGGATAGTGCGCCTGGGAGGGTTGGTCGAGCATCAGCAGGCCAGGAACGGGACGGCGGCGGCGATAGAAGAGTGCGTGCAAGCTCAAGTGCGCGGCGACGTGGTAGCCGACCCAGTTCTCGCCGCTGCCCATCTGCGGGAGTGACAGCGGGCCGGCATCGGTATCAGCCACTACGGTCAGGCGCTTGAGGTCGAGCCGCAGTGGATTCTCTCCGTGCTCGAGTCCCAGCTGCGTGGCAAAGCTGGTCAAGTCACGGCCAAGGAGATTGAGCGCGGCAGCCAGCCGCTCCTGCGTGGCATCGTCGTCAAGCGTGGCTTCTAGTTCCCGGACTTCGGCCCGAAGTTGCTCCAGGTTGCGGGGCAGGTCGCTGTCCGTGGCGACGGCCGCTACATTCTCGAGATAATGTGTGATGCGTCCAGCCACGCGTGCCTGCTCGGCGAACTGGTGCTGTTCGAGGCGGAGTCTTTCGTTGTCTTGTATGCGTTTTGAGATGTCCGTCTGCACGTTACGAAGGCGCTCGTTGAGGTCGGCGCGGGCGGACTCAAGCGCAGCGAGGCGTTCTTGGAGACGCGGCGCGTCGCGGCGGACCGAGCGGAGTTGGGTTTGGACGTTGGCTAGGGAGGCGTGGATGTCAGTGACGGCGGGAACGGCAACCGTGAGCTGGCTCTCGCATACGGGGCAGGTTTCGCCTTCGTCCTGGGAAGAGTGGGCGATTAGACCAATGGACGCGAGGCGCGCTTCCTGCTCGGTCGCCTCGATCTCGAACTGCGAGGCTTCGCGGTTCAGGCGGTCAACGTCGGCGATCTCTTCGCGGAGGTCCTGAAGCTGTTGTAGGAGAGAGCGGCGGCGCTCGTCGAGTGCTGTGAGGTCAGCTTCGGGATCGTCGACTCGGGAAAAGGTGATCGGTTGGGGACCGGTCGCCTCTTGCAGAAGGGCGAGCACGGCAGTCGCGGTCTCTGGGTGCGCGTCCGGCGAAATCAGACCCGCACGGCGGGCTTCCGCCAGCAATCCTTGTGCGGCGCTGGAGGCGTGACGCGTGATTTCCTGTGCCTCGGCATAGTCGCGTTCAAGCCGTCGCAACCGCGCCCGCGCATCTTGATGACGCTTGAGCGCGAGCAACTGGTCCTCATCGACGGCGCCGAGAAAGTATGGCAGGACGTCACGGATGGCTTGGGGGAGGTACTGCTCGCCCTGCCTGTGAAACAGCAGTCGCCGGTTGGCCACTTCGTCCTGTGCTTGAAGGCAGAAAAAGATGGCATGGCGCGAAGACGCTTCGAGGGGCGGGCGTGTGGAGCCTGCTTCGGGCATATGAATGTTCTCGGAGATGCCGAGGGTGGCCGATAGCTGGGTCTTGAGGCGGTCGCTGGTGATGTTCTTGTGAAAGGCAGTGGCGTCGGCGGGAAGCCTGGCAACGCCGCGGGCGAAGTAGATGGCGTCGCTCGCTCGGCGAGCGGGGCCGGGATTCTCACGTGCGATCAGGATGCCCTCGCCGTCGTTGTCAAAATGCACGGCGAACCAGGAAACGCCCCTGCGAATCTCGCCCTCCGGGACAGTGCATTCGTCGCGGCCCCAGCAGTAATCGACAATGTCAAGCAGAGCCGATTTTCCGGTCTTGGGAGCTCCGGTGACGATGTTTAGCGCGCCCAACGTGAAGTTCACGTCACGGCGTTCGCCGCGGGGCGAGTAGACGGAGATGGAGCGTATCTGAAGCGTCATGGCGCGATCCCCATGCCGTGCAAGATCGATGTCTGCGTGTGCTGCCCGGCAAACCAGCGGCCTAGTAGGGCGGCGGCGCTGCGAGCGGCTGTTGTCTCCGCGGTGCTGACGGTAGGTCGAGCACTTCGGCGGACGGGCTTCGCGCCGGGAATAAGGTCGCCGCCCTGAAGCGCAAGGAGCTGGTGACGAAGGGCGAAGAGGAGTGCTTCGCGGCTGACGGGGCGTAGGCGCCTTGCGCGGTCCGGCAGTTCGGCAAGCAACGCGGAGTGCTCGGCGACCCAACCGGCGAAAGCCGTGTTGGCCCGGCCGGGTAAGGCTTCGCGCGTTGGCCTGTGCAGGGTGAGGGGAAGAACAAGAAACACGGTAACTATACTGACCGTGGCCTGGCGGGTGCGGTGGTACTCAGAAACAGTGCGACCGAGCAGTTCGCCGCAAAACGCGGGATTGAATATGCGGGCCTCCTCGGCGGGGCGCGCAGCCCAGGGGACACTCCAGCGGGTTTCATCCGCCATTGGAACCTCCGTCGCCTTGGTCTGCCAAGATGGTCCGGTAATCGCGATGCCAGCCTACGCGGAGATCGTCGGCAAGGATGTGATACGAGCCGACGTTGAGAAAGCGGCTGATGGTCGTGCGCAATGGAAACCGCGCGCCAGTTTCGACCCAGGCGTAGAGCGTGCGGCCCGCGTCGCGTAAAGGCGTGTCTTCACAGTCTTCCGAAAGACCGTCGGACATTTGTGCAAAGCGGGGCTGCCATTCCTCGATCAGAGTCGTGTCGAAGCGCGCGACTTCGCCGTCAAAGAGGAGGTTCCGGCGTGCCCAATGGGATCGCTGCGTCGATGCGCGGTAAAAGTCGCGCTTAGCGTGTAGGAGGCGGCTTCCGCGGAGGCCAATGGAATGCAGTTGGCGCACGAACAGCATCTCGTTGAAGGTGTCAAGTTCCTCTGGGGGTGGGTCGACATGTTCCATGTCGAACGGTAGCGCGTCGCGTTTGAGGCTGTCACGGATATCGTCGAGCTTCTGCTCGACCTCGAGTACGGGAATCGTGCTGGGCGTTTCGGCCTGAAGGGTGGCGCAGAGTCGAGGCCACCACCAGCCTTCCAACTGCTCCCGAGCGAGCGCTGCCTTGCCCCGTGGGGCGAGCATGCGAAGCCGTACTTCAATCATCGATTCTATGTCGCCGACGAGTGGGGCGCCGTCGATGACGTCGATGGCAGCGACAAGGTTGGCGCGCATGTCTGGGGTCAGGGCTTGGAAGGCGGCGATCGCGTCGGCGAGTGCCGTGTTCTTGGACGCGACAGCCGCTGCCAGCAACATGGCTTCCGCTTTCCGACATCGCGGGTCCGCGCGTCGGCCGGCCGTAGATGGGAGGCCGCCGATCCAGCTGGTGCCTGCGCCGTTGTGAGCAGGGCGAATCGGGTGCGACCGGGAAGCGAGGGGTCGGCCTTAGCGGCCTCGGCCCACACCCGCAGGGTCTTCCAGAGATCGACGCTGCTATCGGTTAGGTCGCCGGCTTTCGTGAGGCGGTGCTTGGTCTGGAGAAGCTCAAGCGGGGTGCCGTTCTTCTCGAAGGACACGTCGTCGAACTTCTCGACGGCGATCTCGACGCCAGAATCGGCATAGGCATAGCGAAGAGCCTCGGCGAGCGCAAGGCGGGCCTGGTACAGATAGCCGGCGAAGGATGGCGCCGCACTATGGAGGGTCTGTGTGTCAGGCATGGCCCCGGCGGTCGGGCGTTCGGTCCGCGAATCCGGCATTATCGCACGCCTCTTCCAGCGGAGGCACACTCGGGCATGGAAGGTGTGATCGGGGTCTCGGCGGCGATGTTGGGATCCGCGTTCCTGGCAGCGGTTTGCCGACCCGGTGCGAGCCTTGCGAAGTTGGTTCTTCGCAACAGAGGGGGGGCTCTGTGGGGTCTTGGGGAAGCCGGATGGGCTTCAGAGACGGAGGGCCGTTGAAGGACGAGCGGGAGGCGGACTCAGTGGATGACGAGAGGACGAGCCCGTTGGGATCCAGTCGGCGGGGCCGTTCTGGGCAGAAGACGCAGGTTCGTCCGCATTCTCGGCGCTGGAGACGGGCGTGTCGATGATCATGATGTTGGCGGTTGGGGGATGCTTGGGCGAGCTGGTCGGCTCGCGGGCCACGTGCGGGTGGCGGCGGCGTTCGAGGCCGGCGGGCCAGGTGACCGCGGCGAGCGATCTGCCGGACGGCGCGGCTGGCTGGGTGAACGCTTCCGAATCGGGGTGACGCGCGTGCGCACGGCACCGGCGGGCTGGCGGGGCTTGACGCTCGGCGCGTGGCCGGCTGTCGCCAACGCTAACCCCGAGCGTAGAGGTGGGGGCTGCGCGGGGACGGGGCGGCGACGCTCGAGACGGGGCGAGGGGATGGATGTCGGGTGGCCGGTGGCGGAGGCGAGACCCCGACTCACGGTGTTGGGGCGAACCGTTGAGTGTCGCTGTAGTTTGAGGCCCTGGAATGAAAGGGGCTCGACTGCCAGCCGGACTGCCAGCCGTTTCCGCTTCTGCCAGCCGGTTTCTGACCCGTTGCGACCTCGTCAGATGCTCGACGTCCCCAATGAATACCGCGTTTCTTTGGATTCCCGGCCGGGAGTGATCGGCTCCGGAGGCCGACGCTCTATCCAGCTGAGCTACGGGCGCTAACGACGACGCCGGCTCCTGCGGCTCACCGCGCCGGCCTCTAGCGGCCGTGGCGGTCGCAAGGCGGGGGCACGTACCGACGCCCATTGTACACGCCGGCATCGGGAGCCACCGGGACGTCGGTGCCGGCCGGGACGGGAGCGGCCGGGCCGGGCGTCTGGGCTGCCCGCCACCCGAGACGCGACCCCCCAGGTCGGCCCCCGCCGGACGGTCGCGCCTTGACTTCGCCGGGGCTCCGGTGTAGCAAGGGCCGTGATGGATCT
>JAPOYI010000238.1 GCA_026706665.1 Gammaproteobacteria bacterium
CTCGATGGCGGCGGCGGGGAGCTTGGAGAGGTTGGCGAGGGTGCGCTTCTTGACGCGGCCGTCTTTGCGGTAGGACTCGCGGAGGAGGATGGCGGGAGGGGAGGAGCGATTGGGCACGCTCTCGATATACATGGTTACACATTATACCACGCTTACCCTACTCTATATGGACACTCACCGAACTCATGCGACATATTACATGGCTACACATCAAGCATCAAACCACGCCGAAACCGAGATAAGCCCTTTAGGAACAACCAGTTGCGGAGAATCGGCCGCTGAAACTTCCGGTTAGTGGACGCAGTTTCCTGGATAGTAGCCTGGCTCTCACCAGTGGTTTCTTGGGTAGTATCCCGGATTTTCTGGGTAGTGTTCCCGGTTTCCTGGGTAGTGCCACCCTTGACCGGCGCCAGGGTGGGAGCGCCGCCGTCGGTGAACACGACCGGCTGCCCGGCCAACGCCCCACGCCGAATCCGGATCACGAAGTTCCAGAGGCCTCGAACTCCGGTTCCCGGAGGCCCGCGGCGATGCAGCGCTCGATCATGTCGAGGGTCCCCGTGCCCATCTGCTCGATGTACTTCGCCAGGTACATCGCCCGCGCCAGCAACGGGTTGCCGGGCAGCGACTCGTGGGGCACCCGCAGCTTGTCGAGGGTTAGGGGCGGCGGCAGCGTGCCGGGGTTCCAGACCTCCAGGCGGTCCGCGAACAGCATGACCTGGACGCTGGCGGCGCTCGTGTAGTCGCGGTGCGCCACGGCGTTGACGATCGCCTCCGTGACGACCTCCTTCGGGATCTCGTAGGCGACGGGCACCTGCACGCTCTCCGCCCGCGTGCCCACCGACAGCGCGATCTTGCTGAGCACGAAGTCCACCGCGTGGTCGACGAGCTCGAACACCGTGCCCTCGTAGACCTGGTGGGAGGGGATCGGCTTGCCGACCCGCGTCCCGTGGAAGTGGGCGCACTTGATCGCGGACGAGATCAGGAACCGCTGCGGCCGCTTCCCGAACAGCAGCACCGCCGCATTCGTCAGCCGGCCCCGGTTCAGCAGGTTCAGGTGTTCGAGCAACGCCTCGGGCGACGCGTCCTCCGCCAGCGGAAATTGCCGCGCCCGCCGCGCGGCCCCGATGAACGCCGTCATGCGGTCACGGTCGAGATCGTCGAACGTGGCATCCGTGCACGGCGCGGCGTCGAACGGTCCCCAGCGCAGCAGCTCCCGGCCTTCGAGGTACTCCACCAGGGCCGCGTAGAGCCCGGCCATCAGATCGGCCGGGGTGTTGAACCGCCGCCGCACCAGGTCGGCCTGCGCCCTGTCGATCAACGCCTGCATCCTGGGATGCCGCCCGTCGCCGGCCGCGCCCCGGACGAAGACCCGCCGGTGCTTCCCGAGCGCCTCCGCCCGGTCGAACTCGCGCTCCGTCGGCGACACTCCGGCATCGTCCTCCGACCCGTACTCGCGGCCGAACAGTCCGACGTAGAGGTCGCATCGCTCGACCTCGTCGAGGTACAGCGCGTCGGGCCGCCGATCCGTCGCCGGCACATCCTCGAACAGGAACGCCTCGAAGTACCGCCGCATCGGCGGGTCGCCGCGCAGGTAATCGCGCAACGCTGCCCGCTCCACCGCGAACTCGCGCCGGACGCCGCTGACGAAAGGCGAAGGGGAGTCATGGCGCCGGTGTCGCCGCCGGTTCCACCAGCCGCACACGGCCGGTCAGGAGTTGCTGCATCATGCCCTGCTTGATGGCGCGGGTCTTGTCAAGGCGTTGTTCGAGGGCTGCGATCTCGGCGTCCATGTCGGAGAGTACGGCGACTATCGCCGCTTGTTCGGAACGCGACGGGAGACGAAGCTCGACGCTGGCGAGCTGTTTCGCGGATATGGCGTAAACCGACGTGCCGGCGGCTAAGCGGGCGAGAGCAGCAACAAATGCTGGGATGTACTGAAGATAGGCCTTGAAACCGGTTGCCCACGCATCCGGCTTGCCGCGGCACAGAATCGTATGTAGACCGGCAACCGTTCTTCGTCCGACAGCGCCTCGAATCTCGACGCTCTTGCCGACGCCTGCCAAATCCTCGGAGGCGTCGACCATAACAAGATCGCCGTCGATCAGATAAGCAGCGCTTCCACTAACGCGTTCGGCCTCTATAGTTGGAAGCTTCGCGCGAGCACAGTCCATTACGGGTTCGGGGTGAGCGTGTACGTCGCCGTAGTGGATATAGTGGATAGAGGTAGCGTCTCCGTGCTCAACAAGATCCGAGCGGGGATTGTTGGCGGTCGGCAAGAATGTGCAAAGGTCACCGAGTCTCTTCGATGGCCACGCCTCGTTGAAGCCGGTAAGTCGCACTTGACCGCTAAGAAGCTGCGCCACGGTGGCGCGCCTCAGGTGTCCCCGAACTCTTGCCGCAAGGCCGGTCGCGTCTCGTTCCAGCACGGGTAATGGGTGGGCGTACTGTTCTTCCAGTTTCCTTAGATGCTCGGCGAGATGTCGCGTATGGCGTTGTACATAGTCGATGACACCGTCATGAATACTGTCGAGCCACTTGTCGTCGACCACCAGAGTCCGGATTTCGGCCACGGTCAGGGAGGAGTAGCGGGTGAGCACTTGGGCGTCGAGGGTGGCTTGGGCGGCCCTGACCGTGCGACCGGCGGCAGTCTCCGCGTCCATTAGAGCGAGGCATCGGAGCAGGGACTCCAGCTCGTCTTGATTCTCGGGATCGGGCTCCACATCGACGAGTCGCGCGGTGACGCCGACCCTCGTGACTCTACCCTTATCGTTGACGGCGGCGGTCAAGGGGCCGTCGTCGCCGTCGGTGGTGGTGGGTGCGTGCTCCTCGATGAACGCTTCGAGGGCCTGGGTGGCGGCGGCGTGGGCGGCGCGTAGCGCGTCCACCTCGGCTTGCTCGGCGGCGAACCAGCGAGCGACTATCAGAGGCGGTGGAACGAGGTCCATCTTGTAGCGTCGCCTCTGAACGTTCAGGTCGGGCGTTTCCTTGATCTGCCGGTGTCGGTCCTCAATGGTCGCGCGGGGCTTGGCCGCTTCGCCCCAGCCGTCGGAGACGACGAGGTGGACATCGTCCTGCATCACGTCGTCCCAGTAGTCCATAAGCCGCTGATAGGCGTCGTAGCCGCTGATCAGCGGCAGGTCACGGAAGCACTCGAGCAGGCTCTCGGACAGGGCGTGGATAACCCGGGCGGGGACGTCGTTGCGATCGAGGGCGCGGAGAAAGGGCACGTGCGCGTGGCGCCATAGGTCGAAAACCTCGGCGACCTGCTGTCGGTACTCCTGGCAGTCGGGGTGGTCGCGGATGGCCGTGTCGAGGTCCGATTTGTCGATGCGCAGCCGGCTGTAGCCGTCGCGGCGGGCGCTCTCGAAAAGGGTTGCGCGCAGCGACGGAAAGACCTCCCACCAAGCGGCCAGCGCGTCGAGATCGCGGTTGGGGATTCCGCCGCGCAGGTGCGCGTCGAGGTCGTGCAGATCGTCGGGCTCGCTCGCGTCCACGTAACGTGGGATGTTGAGGTTGTAGTCGTTGCCGGGGTCGGCGATCTCCGACACCGGCACCATGCGCGCGTACCGCGGCACGTCGGCTTGGCGGTTGAACACGTCGACGATGCGGTGGATGTCCTGGGCGCGCAGGCGGTTCTTGTTGCCGTCCTTGCGGTAGCCGCGGCTGGCGTCGACCATGAAGATGCCGGAGCGGGCGTGGGCGTTTTCCTTGTCGACGACGACGATGCAGGCGGGGATGCCGGTGCCGTAGAACAGGTTCGGGGGCAGCCCGATGATGCCCTTCACGATCCCGCGCCGGACGAGGTTCCGCCGGATGTCGGCCTCACGGTTGCTGCGGAACAGGACGCCGTGGGGCAGGATGATGGCGCCCTTGCCGCGACTCTTGAGTGACGCGACGAGGTGCAAGAGGAAGGCGTAGTCGCCGTTCCTGGCCGGCGGGACCCCGTGCTCGAAGCGCCGGAATTCGTCGTGGCCAGGGTCGAGCCCGTTGGACCACGCCTTGGCAGAGAACGGCGGGTTGGCGACTGCGAAGTCGAATGTCTTGAGGCTCCCGTCGGGGCTCTTGAAGTGGGGCGCGGCAAGCGTGTTCCCGCGGTGCAGCTCCGCCGTCTCGTGCCCGTGCAGGATCATGTTCATGCGCGCCAGCGCCCAGGTGGCGACATCCATCTCCTGCCCGTAGACCGTGATTCCGCGCGGCGCTTGGTCAGCGGCCTTGAGCAGCAGGGAACCAGATCCGCACGTGGGGTCGTAGATCGTCTGGTCCTGGTACGTCTCGGGACCGATGCCCACCACCTGCGCGATTACCCGGGACACCTCGGCCGGTGTGTAGAACTGCCCCTTGCTCTTGCCCGACTCGGTGGCGAAGTGCCGCATTAGGTACTCGTAGGCGTCGCCCAGCAGGTCGTCGCCCCCTGCCCGGTTGGCTCGGAAGTCAAGCCCCTCGAAGATGGCGACCAGCTTCGACAACCTGTCCTGCATCTCCTTGCCCGAGCCGAGCTTGCTGTCATCGTCGACGTCGGCCTGGTCGATTACGCCCTGCAGGTCGTTGGTCCGGGCGAACGCGGCGATGATGGTGTTTATGCGCTCGCCGATGTCCTTGGTGCCCTTCAGCGCGGCGATATCCGCGAAGCCGCCGCCCGCGGGCACGTCGATGAGGGCGTCGGAGTGTCCGGCGTGCCGGTCCGTGACGTACTTCATGAAGAGCAGCGTCAGGACGTAGTCCTTGTACTGGGAGGCGTCCATGCCGCCCCGCAGCTCGTCGCAGCTCCGCCAGAGCGACGAGTAGAGTTGGGATTTCTTCACGGCCATGTCTCCCGACCCTGCAGCTTAGGGCTCGGACTTGGTGACCGTCTGTATAGAAGAGCCAACAAGGTCTAAGGACTTGACGGCGTTCGCCAAGGCCGTGCGATACTCAGCCGTCACCTTCTGCCATACCGTTTGCTCGGCCCCGGCGTGCGAATCGCCAGGATGCGTCGTTCTCGGGCGACAGGCGCAGTGTCGACGATCGCCGCCAGCGGAACTATGCATCGAATGCGAGACAGCCCTGCCGGCCCGTGTAAGCCAATCGCGGCGCGGCGAAGGCGTCCTCCTGCCGCGTCTACGTAACCTTCTCTTGCTCGCGATCCACGCCGCTCGTGCTCGATTCAATCGTCTTCACTGCCGCGCCTCTCATCTCCAGAAGCTCCGAGCTGAATTCCTCTAGCAGCCGCCGGCGAAGCCCCTGTACCCGGGGCAGGAGTCGCGCAACAATGCGATCAACCGTCTTCCGATCCTTTGACGACGTCGTCCTCATCTCGCGAATGAAAACGCACCCCAGATATAGCATGAGTTCTAGCGTCTGATTGTCGGTGTGGAATTGTTCAATGTACTCCTCTGCCTCGTCCAAGAAGCCGGCCTCAATAAGGCCGACGATAACCCAGAACCGTCGGATGTCAAGTTGCCCCGCCTCACCTTCTGGATTCGCAACCGGTTCGTCGGCGCCGCCTACGTCTTCCACGATTTGCGCAATGTGCTGGTGATGTCCCCCTATGATCTGCGCACTGACTGAATCACGACCCAGCAAGTAGTACCTCAGGGCGCTCAGCATTCTTCTCCCGCCACCCTGAACTGTCGCCTCGAGGAACTCACCTTGACTCACCGCCAGCGTCGCGATGACCCAGGCTAGAGCCTTCTTCCTGGGGTCGACCCCGACAAGGTAACAGGCCTGAATACAAAGACCGAGCGTAAGAGCCGCAGCATACCGGTCCCGGCCGGTCCGTTGGGCGACGGCAGCTCGGACCTCCTCAAGGGCGACTCCGTCGCTCGGATTCTCCCCGAAGTAGAACACAATAGCGCGCCGCCACCAATCATCGCTAATGGTAGACTCCAAGAACTTACGTGACTCTATCGCTCGTCCGGCAAAGAACTCCTGCAGCACATGGTGGCGAAATCCGATTCGGTCGTCGCTTTGCCGAAACAGTCCTGACCGCCCAATCAGTTCCTCCGTGAGGGTTTCGACGCTAGCTTCGTGTCCGCGCTCCGCCAATTCTGATGCTATATGTTTCTTCAGGTCGTGCAACCGGATCTCCACCTCTCGTTCTCGATGCATCCTAAACGCCACCTGTCGAAGCACGAAATCTTTTAGCGTCGCCTGATACTGGAGTCCAACGCCCTTCGTCACATCCCACCGTCCCAACATCATCTCTGTATACTTCTTGAACAGTTCCGTGATGTTAGCCGGGATGTCGCGCCGGGAGTACTCGGTGGTGGAAACGAACACTGTAACAAGCAAAGGGCTCAGTTCTACTCCGTGAACGTCTTGGAGGCGCCTCAAGATCTCCGTCATCTGTGTCGCTGACAATCGTCCCTTTCTGTGTAGGCGCTTCACCAGCTGCCTTGCGCCGCGTATGCCGATAGCACTCATGCGAAACTCGGCGAACTCGCCCAAGCCGGTGATATCGTACATGGAAGAAAGTGGTCTACAGGCTACGAAGATCCGGCATTTTGGATACTGCGCGGAAAACGCTCCAATGAGGTGTATTGCTCGTTGCCGCTCGTCATCAGATGGAACTTCATCCAGAGCATCGATCATCAATAGAATACGACCGGCGTTGAGATCGTCCACGCTGAACGCGGGTTGGTCCGTGCCTGCCACACGACGCGTTTCGGAATGGCACTGTTCTACCAATGGGCGCGCATTTCCGACGACGTCACGTGCCTTGAGAAGAATGGGTATCGTTGGGGATCCACGTTCCGAGAGGGCGTCGGTAGCGGTAATGTACGCGAGCCGGCGAAGACACGTCGACTTCCCTGAGCCGGCGCCCCCAACTAGAAGAATGCGCTTCTCACGCCGGCGTAGCAGATTCTCCACACGCGTGTCGTCAAACTTTGGTTCTTTTTCTATCTTCCCGTGTCGCTTGACGACCCGCAGTGTCACACGATAGACGTGAAGAGGAACGAACATGTCGTTCGTGGCCGCGCTGGCAGGCGAACGGGTATCGTCGGACAAGGCGCCAGTGACATCGTGAGTGGTTTCGATGCTACGGCGCACGGAGCGGAGGTACGGTGCCAAGTTAGCATCGACGCCCAGCCAGAATTCGGGATAGTGCTCATCGATGAGCGGTACAAGGTCGTCGGCGTCCATAAACGACAAGCGCGGATCACTCAGGTCGCTCGTTATGTGGTTCTTCGCGGCGTCGTTTATGTGGCCGCTGGCACACAGAAGTGCCCTTCCGGGGAAGGCCTTTCGGTGAGGATTCAGTAGAGTGACCTTCTCGTCAAGAGCGGTGCGAAGCTGCGCCTTGAGATTGTGTAGGTTGTTCGTGGCTTTGGCCGCCAGAGTGATATTGCCTTTCTTGGTCTGGACTACGTAGATCTCCTCTTGGTCGAGGACATTGGTTGCGAGAAACAGAGCATCCTTCCCCGCTTCCCGCGGACCACATAGATCACGACCGTCTCTAAGGCCACGACGCAAGAACAGGGGCCGAACGACGTGGTCGCGAAAGTCGGCTTCGCTAAGGCTCTTCAAGTATCGTTCTTTGGCTCGACGAGAAAGAGCGTAGGGTGTTGGATTCGGTAGACGCATTTACCATATCCAGGGCGCGGAAGCCTGGCACATGTGGACTGTCACGGAGCTAGGGCGCACGGGTCTACCGAACCGAACAGGGCATAGCAGTGCGCCGGCGGCCTTGCAGGGGTATTGGGCGGCGGTAGCGAGGGCTTTGACGATTGTCGCAAGACGGTGGCCAACTGCAGCGGAGCATGTCGAAGGGACGAGGTTTCGGTAGCGGACGAATCGCGCTAAGTCTCGCCACGTTCCCGATGAACGGCGGCGACGGCGAAGGCCAAGTCGTGGTGCCGCCGCCGCCGCCGTTCGCGCGGGCACTCCTACGCCAAGACCCCGTCGACCACTTCGCCGTGCACGTCCGTCAGGCGGAAGTTCCTCCCCTGATACGGGTAGGTCAGCCGCGTGTGGTCGATGCCTAGCAGGTGCAGCATCGTGGCGTGCAGGTCGTGGATGTGCACCGGGTCGCGGACGATGTTGAAGGCGAACT
>JAPOYI010000193.1 GCA_026706665.1 Gammaproteobacteria bacterium
CGAGGACCGGCGCTGGGACTACGGCGAGGACCGCTACCGGCTGCTGGGCGCGGTAGAGGGTCGGGTGTTCGTGGTGATCTACACGATGCGGCACTCGAGGATCCGCATCATTTCCGCCGGCAATGCCAACCGCAGAGAGGTTCGGGAGTATGAACGGAACACCGTTGACGATTGACCCGGAGGGTCCGCAGGGCCTTCCCGGCGGCCGGGTTGATCACGAAGTGCTGGATGCGACTGGCGAGGAGGACATCGCCCGTCAGGCGCGCGAAGACGACGCCGAGGCGATGCGCGGCATGGGGCGCTTCGCCCGCCGGGTGCGGCGGCGTCTCGGGCTCACCCAGGTCGAGTTCGCGCGGCGCATCGACGTGCCTCACGAGACCATCCGCAACTGGGAACAGGGCAAGCGGGGTCCGACGGGTGCGGCCAGGGCGTTGCTCAGGATTCTCGACAAGGCGCCCGAGACCGCTCTACGCGTGCTTGGCTGACGGGCGCAGGCCGGTACGCGCCACGGCACCCGATTCCGAACAGCCTCACAGTACGCGCGACGCGCTCCGTTGATCCGAAGCGCCGCTATCGTCGGGAGGTCGCAGATCGCGTCGCCACGGTTCAGAAGGCGCGAGCCCCGCGGCCACAGCCTGTCGGGCGTCAGTTAACGGGTGGCCGGCTCCAATTGCCGGCCAGGCGGCCTGCCGGTCAGTCCACGCGCAAGCGGTCGACCGCCGCCTCGTCGAGTTCGATTCCGATTCCTGCGCCTTGGGGCAGCGGGATGCGGCCATCCCTGATCGTGAGGCGCGTCTCCGGCGTCACCAGGCGCTCGAAGTTGTAGATGTCCTGCTCGAGCGCGAAGTACTCCACGGTGATGCTGTTGTGTGCCGCCGCCACCAGGTGGGCATGCACGTTCGCGTGCCAGTGCGGCGCCACCGGCAGATTGAAGGTGGCGGCCGCGTGGGCCACCTTCATGTACTCGGAGATGCCGCCCAGCACGCCTGCATCGGGTTGCAGGATATCGGCCGCGCGCTGCGCGATGAGGTCGCGGAAATCCCACCGGGAAGCATGGATTTCCCCCGTCGCCACCGGCGTTTCGAGCGTGCGGGCGATCTCGGCATGGCCGGCTATATCGTCCGGAGAGAGCGGTTCCTCAAGCCACCAGATGTCGAAGTCCTCTACTGCCCGCGCGAACTGGATGGCCTCGAAGGGCCAGCGCCAGGCGTTGTTGGCGTCAAGTGCGAGCCGTCCCGCGGGGCCGATTGTCTCCCTTGCGGTTCGCACGCGGGCGACGTCGACGTCAGGGGCGGCGCCGCCCACCTTGATCTTGAAGTCGATGAAGCCGAGTTCCTTGTGGAACAGGACTTCGTCCCGGACGTTCTCGAGCGGGTCGCCGGGACGGTAATAGCCGCCGGAGGCATACGCCGGAACCTCGTCGGCCCAGCCGCCGAGGAGTTGATACAGGGGCAGTCCGGCGACCTTGCCCAGGAGGTCCCAGAGCGCGGTATCGACCGCGGATATTGCCCTCAGGGCGGCCCCGCGGCGACCGGCCAGCAGTACTTCCTGGTACATCGCCGCCCAATGGCGCTCGATGAGCCTCGGGTCCTGGCCGATCAGCAGCGGATGGAACGCCTCCCGCACGAGTTCGTACGTTGCCGCGCCGCCCACCGTGCCAGCGTAGGTGTATCCCACACCCGTGTGGACCGTATCGGTATCGATCCAGACCAGGATGTACTCCCGCGCGCTGAGCTGGCGCGTGGCGATGGCGGTGGGCTTCTCGACCGGTACGCGCGCGACAACAGTGCGAACATCGGTGATTCTCATGATGGTTTCCTCGACAGGTGCGGGATCAATTCTCCTTCAGCGCGGCGATGCCCGCATCTACCCGGGCGCTCTTCTCCTCGTCGAACCACCAGAGATACGGCATTCCCTGCCAGTTCATGTGCGGGACCCCGAGGGGAGGATGGCCGAACCGGTCCCAGTAGACCATGTGCCGCCCGACGGGGTGGCCATCGGGAATCACGTAGAAACCGTGGAGCAACACCCGATCGAGGGCGCGTCCGGCAGTATTCAACGCGTCTTCCGTGCGTGCCTTGATGATCGTCTCCACCAGGGAGTCGACCACGGGGTTCCTGATGCCGGCGTAGTTGGTCATGTTGGGTCTGCCCGCGTACGGGGAGGTAAACGCGTGGCGCATGCGGGTGGGGAACGGCACCTTGTACGTGTAGACCTTGCGTATGGTCGCGTCGAAGTCGTATTCGCGCAGGCGGTTGGTCATCGCATTGCTCTCTATCCTGCGGAGAGAGGCATCTATCCCCAACCGCGAGAGATTCTCGACGAAGGGCGTCAGCATCCGCAGGTGCTCGTGACGGGTGACGATGAACTCGAGTTCAAGCGGAACGCCCGTCACCGCGTGCGCGCGCGCGAAGTCCCTGACGACCCACCCGGCGTCCTCCAGCAGTGCATTGGCGCGGAGCAACGTTTCGCGATTGCGGCCGAAAGGTTCGTTCTCCGGCAACTCGATGGGATCGGCGAAGACACGCTCGGGAACCTGCCCGCGAAAGCGCTCGAGGACCGCAAGTTCTTCGGCGGAGGGTGATCCGAACGCCTGCATCCCGGAACGCACGAAGAAGCTGTTGTTGCGGTTCATGCCGCTGTGCCAGAAGACGCGGTTGGCCCACTCGAAATTGTAAGCCAGTGTCAGCGCCTCTCGCACGCGAATATCGTCCAACGGCGGCCTTCGGGTATTCAGGACAACGCCGAAGTGCATTCCGTAGGCGAAGCCCATCCTGTAGGTCTCCTTCCTGAACAGTCCTTTCCGATAACCCTCAAAGTCGTAGGCCGTGGCGAAGTCGGACTCGTTCTCTTCGAACCAGTAGTCGAACGCGCCGGCGCGCAGGGCCTGGAGCATCACCCTCTTGTCGAAGAACCAGATGATCTCTACCTCGTCGAAGTTGAAATGGCCGGAGGCGAAGTTCAGATCGCGACCCCAGTAGTCCTCAACCCGCTCGTACACGACCTTGTAGCCGGGATCTACTGCCGCGATGCGATATGCGCCGTTGCCCAACGGGGGTTCGAGGGTGGTCTCATCGATTGCCCTGGTTTCCCAGTAGTGTTTGGGTGCCGGCGCAAAAGTGGCGGTTTCGATGACGAGCTGTGGCGTCCTTTCCGCAGTGTCGCGGAAGTGGAACGTGAAGGACCATTCATCGACCTGCTCCAGGCGCACGATGTCGTGGTACAGGCTCTTCCACATCGGCGATCCCTTGCTCTTGATCATGTCGAATGTCCACAGGACATCCTTGATCGTTACGGGTCGACCGTCGTGCCAGTAGGCGTTTTCGCGGAGCTTGTAAGTCACCCAACTGTAGTCCTCCGCAACCTCCACGCTCTCCGCGAGCCAGACGTAGTAGGCCGCGAGTTCGTCCTCGCACTTGCGCATCAGGGGGTCGAGGATGATGGAACCGGCCGACCCGCTTCTTGGACTGATGAAGCGGGCCAGAAGGCCCTTGTCGACATAGGGGTTCAGGTTGTTGAAGGTGCCGATGCTCGGAAGCTTGATGCGCCCGCCCTTGGGCGCATCCGGATTGGCGTAGTCGAAGTGGGCGATGTCGGGCGGGTACTTGAGATCTCCGAAGTACGAGAGGCCGTGACTCGGTTCCCGTGCCCAGGCCGGAGGCGCGGCGAGGGCAATGGCGCAGATCAGGACAAGTGCGAGCCTGAATGACCCCCCGTCAGAGGCGCGGTCACGCCGGTTGTCCGCGTGTCTTGTCGGGCACGACACTAATTCCCCTTCAACGCGGCGATGCCCGCATCCACCCGGGCGCTCTTCTCCTCGTCGAACCACCACAGGTACGGTATTCCCTGCCAGTTCATGTGCGGGACCCCGATGGGCGGATGGCCGAACCGGTCCCAGTACACCATGTGCCGTCCAACGGGATGACCGTCGGGGATCACGTAGAAATTGTGGAGCAGCACGCGGTCCAGGGCGCGCCCGGCGGTGTTCATCACCTTTTCGGTTCGTGCCTTGACGACCATGTCGACAAGGGTGTCCACCACCGGGTTCTGGATCCCGGGGTAGTTTCTCATGTTGGGCATTTCCGCGAATTCGGACGTGAACGTTCTGCGCATGGGCGTGGGGAAGGGCACCTTCCAGGTGTAGACTTTGCGTACTGTCGCGTCGAAATCGTATGTCCGCAGGCGGTTCGCCATCGCGGTGCCCTCAATCCTGCGCAGTGTTCCATCAACGCCCAGGCGCGCCAGGTTTTCTACGAATGGCGTCAGCATGCGTTCATGCTCGTGACTGCTGACGATAAACTCTATTTCAAACGGCTCACCCGTGATCTCGTGTACGCGCCTGAAGTCCTTGACGACCCACCCCGCTTCCTGCAGCAACGAGTCCGCCCGGAGCAGCGTCCCTCGATTCCGGCCAAACGGATCGTTCTTCGGCAACTCGATGGGGTCCGTGAAAACGGTCTCGGGGACCTGGCCGCGGAAGACTTCGAGCAGCTCGAGGACTTCGGGAGAGGGCGATCCGAAAGCCTGCAATCCGGAGCGGACGAAGAAGCTGTTGTTGCGGATCATTCCGTCGTGCCAGAAGACCCGGTTGGCCCATTCGAAGTTGTACGCCAGCGTCAGCGCTTCCCGCACGCGAATGTCATCCAACGGCGGCCTGCGAGTGTTGAGGACCACGCCGAAGTGCATGCCGTAGGCGAACCCCATCCTGTAGGTTTCTTTCTTGAACAGTCCCTTTCGGTAAGCCTCGAAGTCGTAGGCCGTGGCGAAGTCGGCTTCGTTCTCTTCGAACCAGTAGTCGAACACGCCGGCACGCAAGGCCTGGAGCATCACGCGCTTGTCGAAAAACCAGATGATCTCGACCTGGTCGAAGTTGAAATAGCCATTGGCGAAGTTGAGGTCTCTGGCCCAGTAGTCCTTGACGCGTTCGAACACCACCTTGTAGCCGGTGTCCACCTTGCCGATTCGGTACGCACCATTGCCCAACGGAGGTTCGAGGGTGGTCTCATCGAATGCCCTGGTTTCCCAATAGTGTTTGGGTATCGGGGCAAAGCTGGCGGTCTCGATGAGGAGCTGCGGGGTCTTTTCCGCCTCTTTGCTGAAGTGGAACGTGAAAGACCAGTCATCGATCTGCTCTATTCGATCGATGTTCTGATACAGGATCTTCCACGTGGGCGAACCCTTGGTCTTGATCGTGTCGAAGGTCCACAGGACATCCTCCATCGTGACCGGTTCGCCGTCGTGCCAGTAGGCGTTTTCGCGCAGCTTGTAGGTCACCGATGTGTAGTCGTCCGCAAACTCGACGCTCTCGGCGAGCCATGCGTAATACGATGCGAGTTCATCCTCCGACTTGCGCATCAGGGAGTCGAGGATGAAGGAGCCCAATCCCCCCGCCGGACTGAGGTTGTAGACGGTTCGGCCCTTGTCTACGAACGGGTTCAGGTTGTTGAACGTGCCGATGCCGGGAATCCTGATGCGTCCACCCTTGGGGGCGTCCGGATTGGCGTAATCGAAGTGCTCGATGTCGGGTCCGTACTTGAGATCGCCGAAATACGAGAGGCCGTGGCTGGGTTCCCCAGACCAGGCCGGCGGCGCTGCGAGGGCCATGGCGCAGATCAACGCAAGCGCGGGCCACTGGATTCCTTTTGGCTGCAGGCATTGCATCAGTTGCTCCAGCCGCCATCGATGACCTGCGCCGTCCCCGTTGTGAACGCCGCCTCCTCGGAGGCGAGGTAAACGGCGAGCGCCGCGATCTCCGAAGGCGAACCCACGCGTCCCATCGGCTGCCGCGCGACGAAGGCCTTCTTCGCCGCCTCGGGATCCTCTGCGGCGGCGACCCGGTCACGCCAGGACGGCGTGTCCACCGTTCCGGGGCAGATCGCGTTGCAGCGGATACCCGCCTGCACGTAGTCCGCCGCGACGGACTTGGTCATGCCGATGATCGCCGCCTTGGTGGCACCGTAGACGAACCGGTCCGGCGCGCCCTTGATGCTCGAGGCCACGGACGACATGTTGATGATGCTGCCGGAACCCCGCGCCACCATGCCCGGGATGAACGCGCGCATCATCCGGTACATCGAGGTGACGTTGAGTTCGAACGAGAACCGCCAGGCGTCGTCGTCGCAATCGAGGATCGTCCCGTGGTCCACGAAACCGGCGCAGTTGAACAGCACATCGGGCGCGTCGATCTCCTCTGCAAGCGCGGCGATCGCGTCGGGGTCGGTGACGTCGAGCACGCGCGTTTCACACCCCGTGAGGGTCGACAGTGTCTCCGGATCGATATCGGTTGCCAGCACCCGTGCGTCCTCGCGCGCAAACGCCTCGGAGACGGCCCGGCCGATGCCCTGTCCGGCAGCGGTGGTGAGCGCAAACTTGCCGCCAAGTCTCATCCTCAAGGATCGGGTTGCCTGCCTACGCCACGTCCTGCGAGCCAAGCCCGAGCAATCTTTCGGCCTCGCGTAGCGCCGTACCGCCGATCTCCTTCGGCGCGTGCCACTCGTGGCGGTGTGCATTGGCCTGGTCGATGATCCGCTGAATCGACTCCAGCGAGTGCTCATGGATCACCATGCCTGGCGCGCCTTCCGTACCGGGACCGGCGCGAATCTCCAGGTACTCGACCCCGTCGGCCCCGCCGGAGTATTTGTACGGATGGCCGTTGGGGAGAAAGAACACCGATCCCGCCCTCAGGCGCCGACTCCCCATGACAAGCTCACCCGCAGTCACGAAATAGAGACAATCGCCGTGGGCGGGATGGCTGTGACTGAACAGCGGAAAGTGGGGTCCGATCCAGATATGAGCCACGCTCATGCCAGTGGGATTGAGCTGGCGCATGGTCTCGGAGTCCCGATCGCCCTGGCAGAAGAGGCCGGTGACTACCATGCCGCCCGCGAGCGCCTCCAGCATCTCGGCGAGCTTGGCGCGAACCGCCGCTTCGCCGTACTTCTCGGCGAGCCTGCCGATCTCCCAGTTCGCCACCGCCTTGTGCACGTCGACACCTTCCCACGTATACCCCGAACTCATCTCGGGATTGGCGAAGATCTCGAAAGGCCCACGCTCCGAAACGAAGCGCTTCGGCTTGGCGGCGGCGTCCTGGACACTGGTCATTCGGCTCCCCCTTCGTCCAGCCCCAAATCTTAACCCGACGCTTCCAGTGCAGACGGGTCTTGTGGCATCAGGAATAGATCACGCCCTCGGCCAGGAGCGCATCGATGTCGTCGCCGCTCAAGGACAGGTCCTCGGCGACCACTTCGCGCGAGTGTTGTCCCAGCGTCGGCGCGGGCTTTATCGGCACTTCGCTTTCCGAAAGCCGCGGCGCCCACCCGAGAATCTTGATCCTGCCGAGTGCCGGGTGATCGATCTCATGCACGAAACCGCGCTCAAGGAGGTGCGGATTCTCGTACAGGTCCTTGGTGTCGAGCACCGCGCTTGCGGGCACATCCGCTTCGCAGAGTTCGCGCATGGCGGTGTACTTGTCCCGCTCGCCGAGCCAGGCGGCAATCTGCTCGGTCAGCGCCGCGTCGTTCTCCGTGCGTGCGTCCTTGCTCGCGAACCTCGGGTCTTCGAGCAGGTCGGGACGGTCCATCACTTCGCACAGACGCTCCCACATTGGGTCGGTGGTCCCCATCAGGAACAGGTAGTCGTTCGGCCCGTCTCCCTTGCACTTGTACAACCTCGATGTCGGAGACCGGCCGTTGCCCGTCCGAAGCGAGGGTCTCTTGCCGTAGTTGCCGTGGGAAATGGCGGTCCTGAGGTAGTAGGTCATCGACTCCTGCATCGACATCTCGATGAGTTGACCCTTGCCGGTATTGAGTTTCTGCACGTAGGCCGCGGCAACCGCGAGCGCCGTTTGCACGCCGGTGCCCGCATCGCCCATCGTCGGTCCCGGCCGCATCGGCGGCCCATCGGGAAACCCGGTGATGGAGAACGCGCCGGCGGCCGCCTGGGCGACCATGTCGAAGCACTTGTAGTTGGACCACGGACCGTCCAGCCCGAATCCCTTGATGCGCGTGTAGATGATTCCCGGGTTGATCGCTTTCAGGACGTCGTAGCCGAGTCCAAGCCGTTCCATCGACCCCGGGCTGTAGTTCTCCACGAACACGTCGTAGTTCGGCACCATGTCGAGGACCAGTTGCAGTCCCCTGGGTTTGCGCAGGTCGATCGCGATGCTGCGTTTGTTGCTGTTCCAGAAGACGAAATAGCCGCCGTTCGCGCGGGGCCCGCCGCGCCCCGGATCGCCCGTGGGGGGCTCCACTTTCACCACGTCCGCGCCAAGCCACGCGAGCGCTTGCGTGCATGATGTCCCCGCCTCGTATTGCGTCACATCGAGAACCCGCATCCCTTCCAGCGCACCCATCACAAATCTCCCCGTTCGCTTCCGTCTACGTGTTTGTCGCACGCACCCCGCGACAAGTCAACGCGGGCCATCGGCCCGCGCGTTATCCTTTCCCGCCTGCTTTCTGATCCGTCGGCATCTTCCCCAAGGCACGAGACCCTCCAATGAGCGGTGTACACAAGCTGGCGATCGTCGGTTGTGGCGGACACGCCAGATACAACCTTGCGCCGCTATGGCAGGCCATTCCGGAGGTAGAGCCGGTGGGCGCCTGTGATGTCGCCGCGGACGCGCTGGCCAGCTTTGCGGAAGACTTCGGTGTCGGAAGCACCTATACCGATCTTTCGAGGATGCTGGCGGAACAGAAGCCCGACATCCTGATCGACGCGTCATGGCCCTCTGTCCATCTGCAAAACGTCCTCACGGCTGTGCGGGGCGGGGTTCGAGGCATGATGACTGAAAAGCCGTTCGCCGTTGACGGCACCGAGGCTGAAGAGATGGTCCGGGCCGCGAAGTCCGCGAACGTGGTCCTGATGGAAGGGCTCATGTTTCACTACCAGCCGCAGATTCTCGCGGTGAAGCAGCGCATCCTCGAGGGTGCGGTCGGCGAAGTTCGATTTGTGCGCGCGACCTTCTCGTCGCCCATGGTGCCCAGGGGCAACTGGCGCCTCAACGCCGAACTCGGGGGCGGCGCGGCCATGGATCTCGGCTGCTACTGCGTAAGCTGCATCCGCTACCTCGTTGGATCCGAACCGCTATCCGTGTCCGTCACTGGAACGATGGCCGAGGGCACCGAAGCCTGGCAGACACTCATTGGGAGCCTGCATTTTGATGGCGGCGTGACGGCGCAGTTCGACTGCGGCTTCGGTTGGCCCTGGCGGGTCGCCTACGAAGTGGTCGGCAGCGACGGTGCCATCATGGTCCCGGTGGGCGACTGGTCGATTCCAAAGGAGATCGGCGAGGGTATCGAGACGCAGTTCACGCTGATACGGGGCGACCCCCATGAAGATTTCCACCAGGAGACCATCAAGGTGGCCGGCGTGAATCCCTACCGCGCCCAGCTTGTGGACCTCTGCAACGCCCTGTCCGACGGCACGCCGACGCGTCTCACGACCGATGATGCACTCGCAAACATGCGTGTCATCGATGCCATCCATGCGTCCGCCGCCACGGGACAGCCGAAGAATATCGTCACATGACGTTTGCGAAAGTGCGTCGTCCCGCTGGAGAAACAGACTTCATCGAAATGGTCCTCATCGGATGTCCGTTCTTCGGGGTTCTGGCTCGAAGAAGCCCTCCGATTTAGGCGCGTCAGGCATGAATGCATCAAGGCGTTGCTTGGCCAATGCTTCGAGCCGCTTGGCCTGGGCCCAAAGGGTCTGCCGAATTCCGGGTTGAACCTTTCGTTCGCTAATGACTCGGGCCAGATTGGCGATTGTGCGAGCGCGGCGAGCGAGCCGGATATCGGGGTGCTCTCGCTCTCCTCGCGTTTCACCGTCTGGAAGTATCGAGACCCGCACAGACTCTGGCATCCGAACCAAGTCCGCCTTTGGCGGCACCCTTTCGTTCAGCACCGCGGAGAATTCCGATTCCTCCAACGCTTTGCAGTAGATCGTGTACTCAGCCCGATCTAGCAGATCTCCCGGATCTTGCCAGAACGGCCACATTTCGATTTCGGCTACTTCGAATGGGTCGAGCACGTTCATGGCTACGGCATCCGTTCGCTGGTTCGTGAGGTGACGCCGGATTCGCGTTCTAATGCGCTCTCTGGTCTGGCCAACGTATATCGGTTCACCGTCGTAGTCATAGAACAAATAGACGCCCCACTGGCAATTGCCCACGGATTCCCCGTTGGCATAGGGTGTGTTCAACGCTCGTTCGACGCCTTCGTAGAGCGCGTCGACGCTCGGGGGTGAATCGGACGAATCAGGCATTGGCAATCAGAATGCAGTTGTCGACCAGCCATTCGATGACTGGGACGCATACCGCATCGCCGAAAGCGTACATGGCCTGTCTTGGGGATACCGATTCCCACGACACATTGTTGGCACCTTGAAGGGCCGCGTACTCAGATACGTCCATCCATCGTGCTTCCACGCGACCACTACCGGCTCGAAGCACAGCCTGTCGACCTGATCCACCCGCAGTAGTACGAAGCGCTCCAGCGATCTCATCTCTGCGAACTTCCCATACCGCTGTTCCTTTACGTGTCCGGCGGTATGCCCCATGACAAGTCACGCCGTCCTGCCGTCGGTACTTTTCGACCCGGGAGGCCTGTATGTCCGACAGTGAACCTAGCAGGCACTCCAATCTCTGCGCTTCCCACCAATCAAGGTCGTCTCGCACGATGTCCGACAAACGGCCCTCCTGCTGTCCGGGGCTTGGGGGAGAAGGAATCAACGGCGGGGTCATGTTCAGGTACCCGATCACAAAGACCCGAAGCCGGCTCTGGGGGACAAAGGACGCTGCATCAACGCTAATGTGCTGGACCGCATAGCCGAGATTCGTTAGTTCCCGGACTACGACCTCGAAGTCCTTGCCATTGTTGACGGTAAGGAACCCTGGCACGTTCTCCAAGACGACAAACGAGGGCGTCTTTGGCATCTCGTCGAGTATGCGAAGAAATTCGAAAACGACGCCGGAACGAGTGCCGTTCAATCCGGCTCGATAGCCTGCGAGGGATAGGTCGACGCAGGGAAAGGATGCCGTGGCTAAATCTACTGACGGAATTTGCGTTCCGCCCAAGTCGCTAATGTCGCCGAGGTGGAACTCGTCGGATCCCCAATTCTCCCGATATAACGCAGCCTTGGTGTTGTCTATGTCGTTCGCGAAGACCGTTTCGATACCGCACCGCTCAATTCCCGCCCGCATTAGCCCCATGCCGGCAAAGAACTCTGCCGCCTTCATGCCGCAGCAGCGGGGTTTGGTCGCTGATTTGCTGATACTGCCGACGTCCTGCCTGGTGGGCTGTGAAGAACATTCCTGATCGTCACAGCCTTGGTCGATTCGACAATCAATTGACGCATGGATGGACATACAGTGTCAAGAGGGTTGGCTAGCCTTTTTCTGCTCCGCGCAGAATATTTCGAAATAGTCCTGCTCGGAAAGATCGGCTGCGCGGTCCTGGCGTTGTTGGTCGAGCACGTGATCGAGGAGCTGCTTGTTATCGTCTACATCTTCAATTTCATCGATCATCAGATCGTTGCGATCCTGGCCGAGGAGATCAAGGCCGACATCGTCATCTCCGATGCACAGATCGGTTTCCTGTATGGCACGGCTTTCGCGGTGTTCTACGCTCTCTTCGGTATTCCGCTAGGCAAGCTGGCGGACACCTGGATGCGGAAGAATCTCATTGCTGTCGGGCTGGGATTCTGGAGCCTGATGACGGCACTTTCCGGCTCCGGCACGCAGCTTTGCCGCGCTGGCCACCTATCGCGTAGGCGTGGGCATCGGGGAGGCGAGCGCAACGCCGCCAGCCTTCTCGATGCTGTCGGACTACTTTCCGCCCAGGTTGCGGGCAACTGTGCTGGGCATCTATTCCAGCGGTATCTACATCGGTGCCGGCATCGGTATCTTTCTCGGCGGATGGATCGTCGACGGATGGAATTCCGCTTACCCGGATCCCGGCCTCGCGCCGTTCGGCCTGCGGGGCTGGCAGGCAGCGTACCTGGCCGTCGGCGAAGCGCTGCGTTCGAGCCTGATGCTCTCGATACTGTCGCTGGTGGTTCCGCTCGTGCTCCTGCTGCTGTTGCTCAAAAGGCTGGGTCCGGCGGAAGCGAACCGGATCGAGCGCGCCCGGGCGGCGGGCGAGGTGATCCCAGAGGACGACAGATGCCGTTGCTCCTTGCCAACTCCCTACTCGAACGGCACATTAGTCGTAAGCAAGGAAGATGTTTGCCGATGTTTGAGTCTGTATTGACTGCCAAGGGCAAGACCACAATCCCAAAGCCGGTTCAAGATGCCTTGGGCGTTAATTCCGGCGACCGTATCCGCTATGTCATGTCGGATGGGGAGGTACGTATCTTTGCCGTCCGTCCAAACGGTGGGCTGTTCGGGACGTTGAAGCACGACGGCCCCCCGGTGACATTGGCTGAAATGGAGCGAGCTATCGTTGACGGCGCCAAGCGATCATGCGGTCGAACCCAATGAGTGACGCTCCCATCCTGCTCTGCCGAAGCCATCGGTGCGGTCGGACAGGCGAGCGCGGAGGTGCCGGTCGAACTGGTTGACGGGCCTGGAGACGACGACGCACTTGTCAGGCAGTACGCCGCGATATCGGTCGGGCGACTCGGTGCGCGGGCCGGGGCGCTGCCCCGAGTCGTGGACGCGCTCAAGGAGAATCTCGTCCACGGCCATCATCATGTGCGAGGCTGGTCCATCGAGGCGCTGCGCCGGTTGGGCACCGCGGAGGCCCTCAACGCCGCCGTCGATTACCTGGTGACGGCGCGCTGGGATTTCGCGCCGTGGTCTGGAGAACCCTGGGAATACGACCTGAAACGCGCGCCGACCCGGGGCCGGCACTTGCTCCTCAACTCCTGGGACCCCTGATGGCGGCGGGCACCGGACCCGCACCCTGAAGGCGCATCCTGCAATACTCGTGGCGAGGTCTCATGCGTGTGGGCGGTACTCCAGCAGGGCTGACCGGCCCGTAGCGTCGATGATCCGTACCAGCATTTCTACTCCTTCGGCGTCGGTCAGACGCAGGTCTTCTCCCAGCGCAAAGGTGACCGGCTGCGCCTCACCGTCGTTGACGGCGATATTGGATGCATACAGATAGGTTCTGTCCAGTGTATCCCTGATGGGATTCAACCTCCCTGCCAAACCGGGAACATACCCCGTTTCCTCCGGGAAAATGACTGCGCCGCCGCGTGCCAGCGTGTCGAGATCGACATGCAACATGCGTTCGGCGGGGATCCAGTCGTGCTCGATGTGTGCGCAAAACCCGTTTGCTGCCACGTAGACAGTCATCGGCAGATGAAGCGAATGTAGATCGAGGGTGACCTCGCCACTCTCGTCGGTGATCCTGTGCCTCCAGGTCTTGTTCGGGAACAGCGCAAGAACTTCGGCGCCGGCAACCGGGCGGCCACTCGAGAACACGGAAACGGAGTGTTCGCGGTCTGGCAGGCATGCCGCGCGCAGCATTGACCAAGGTGTGAGCCGCCCCTCTTCGCGTTTCTGGAACTGGTCGCCGCCATAGGCGACCGTGGCATCGAAATCCGAGGACGTGTCGGCAAAGTGCCGTCGAACGCGCCGGATACCGTCAAACAAACTGGAGGATGCCGTCGTTGAAGACTTGGCTTCGATCAGCGAAAGACCTGCCGGTCGGTCGATGACGAGATCTACCTCGGCACCGTTACTATCCCGGTAAAACGAAACGCCGCCCGTCAGTCCGCGGTTCGTCCGGTGCTTAAGCATCTCCGATACGACCCAGGTTTCGAAGATCGGCCCCCGCAAGTGATGCGAGTGAAGCTGCTCTGGCTGCCGGATGCCCAGGAGCCAGCAGACCAGGCCGGTATCGTAGAAGTAGAGCTTCGGCATCTTGACCAGCCGCTTGCGCGGGTGCGCATGAAACGCCGGTAAGCGAAAGACGATGAAACTCGCCTCCAGCACGCTCAACCAGGCTTTGGCCGTCGGCTGTGAAATGCCGCAATCTCCCGCCAACGTCGAATAGTTGAGCAACTGCCCGGTGCGACCGGCACACAGTTCGACGAAACGTTGAAACGTCGCGAGATCGCCAACATTCGTAATTGTCCTGACGTCGCGTTCGAGATAGGTGGCGACATAGGAGCGCAACCAGTCAGACGGGTTGAGCCCTCTGTCAAAGATGCGGGGATAGCCGCCCGCGAAGAGCGTCTCTTCGAGGTTCGATGGATGCCCCTCAAAACGCGTGACCTCGCCTCGAGTAAGCGGCAGAAGGTTGTGCACCTCCGTTCTGCCAGCCAGGGATTGGCTGATTGACTCCAGGAGAGACAGATTCTGCGAGCCGCTGAGAATCCAGCGCCCTGGGGTCGGATCGTCGTCGATGACGCCCTGCAGGTAGGAGAGCAGATCCGGGACACGCTGCACTTCGTCGAGGATGGCGCCCTCCGGGAACTGGGCCAGGAATGCCCGGGGGTCTTCGGTTGCGAAGAGGCGTTCGTCCGGCGCTTCCAGGGTCACGTACGGGCGTTGCGGGAACACGGCCCGGCAAAGCATGGTCTTGCCGCTTTGCCGCGGCCCGGTAAGCGTTACGGCGGGGGCTTGAGTGGCGGCCCGAACCAACTTGGGTGCAAGATCCCGGACAATCATCGTGGAGGGACCTTAGCACCAAATTAGGCTAATTCAAAATCCAGCTTTCATTTGGCCTAGTCCTAAAACCTCTGATGGCAGCGACAGAGGGGCATTACGCGTAGAGGTCTTTCGCGCGTCCGCCCCCGTACTCATTCGCGTAGGCCGAAATGTACTTCTCGGCATACGCGGCTTTTTCGGCCCGGTCTTCCTCGGTGTGGTAGCCGGGGATGACCGACTGCTGCGTCAGGATCGCGAACCGCGTGGAGTTGCGATCCAGCGTTTCCTGCGGAATCTTGCCGATGAAGTCCTCGAGCGTTCGGATGTACGGTCGGACCATGTAGTTGGTGACGCTTACCCGGAGCCCCGGAGCCCTGCGATTGAACGCGCCGTGCCAGAGGTTGCCGTGCCAGACGATCAGCGAGCCGGCCTTGCCCTCGACAGGCACCGCCTGCGCGTTGCCGAATTCGCCGGGGTTGGCCGGCACGACGCACTCGGCGCCCATCGGATGGCGGCACCACTTGTGGCTGCCTGGCACCACCGCCGTGCCGCCGTTCTCACGGTTGAAGTCGGTCAACCAGTACGTGCTCTGGCACACGACGGACTGCTGCGTCAGCGGTGACGCCATCGGGTTGTCCGTGTGCAGCCGGAACGTGGTCTCGTTGGGGCCTTTCATCCAGCAGGCCATGGTCGAAAGCACCGCGTTGTAGCCGCAGAGGTAGGTCGCCAGCGCGAGCAGGACGGGGTTCATCAGGGACTCTTCGAACACCGGGTTCTCAAGCAGGAGGGAGTGCATCACGTCACCGATCGGGGAGTCGCGATCCTCGCTGTTGGCGCCCCGCATGCGGCTCTTGGGTCGCCCTTTCTTGACCGGGGCGGACATCGACTGCACCTGCATGTGCGCGTGGGTGGAGCCGGTCTCGAGATCGGGCCGCTCGCCATTGCGCCGCTCGGCGATATCAAGCATGGCTTCGAGCATCCGGCCGGCGAGGCCGTTGGGGCTCGCGATCTCGGGCGGAACGATGGTGTAGCCGTAGGCGTCAAGATCGGCGACATGGGACTGCAAGCCGAGTTCGCAGATGTCGTTCCATGCGCGGTCGAGGCCGGTCTCCAGGTTGGTCGCTGCTTCTGCCATGACACTTTCTCCCCCGGTGCCTTGGGGACATTCTACGCCTGCCCGTGAGACCCCGCGATCACTCGATCCGGGGCAATCGGTTATTCTTCCTGACCGAAGATGGAGGGGGAAAGATGTCCGAGCCCATGAGAGTCGGCCTGGTCGGTACCGGGGGCATTTCCAATCGGCACATGAACGCGTACCTCGCGCATCCGGAGCGGGTGCATCTCGTGGCGGTATGCGACATCGTCGAGTCCCGGGCGCAGGAGTACGCCGAGAAAGCGGGCGTCGAGTCGATCTACCTGGACTACGGGGAAATGCTGCGCAAAGCCGATATCGATGCGGTCGATGTCTGCACCAGTCACGACCTGCACGCGCCGCAGGCCGTTGCCGCCGCGCAAGCCGGCAAGCATGTGCTCGTCGAGAAGGCAATGGCCCATACGATTCAGGGCTGCCGGGACATGATCGAAGCCGCCGAGATTTCGGGCGTGACGCTGATGGTCGCGCAGCACCTGCGATACTCGCCGGAAGCGCCCGCAGTGAAACGCTTCATCGACGAGGGCCACATCGGCGAGGTGCAGGCGGTCCGGACACACGCGATCATGGGTGGCGGTCGCCGCCCCCGCAAAAGCTGGATGAGCGACGGTAAACATGGCGGCGGCATCCTGATGGTCAACTCTGTCCACCACCTGGACCTGCTGCGCTATTACGTCGGCGACGTCAAGCGGGTGAACGGGATCTGCAGGACCATAGAGTCTCAGATGGCGAATGGCGCAGAGGACCTGTTCTTCGCGACCCTCGAATTCGAAAGCGGGGTCATAGGCGATGTGTACGGCAACTGGACGACGCGCTTGGCGCCCGAGGGTATGTCGTACATGGTCTACGGCAGCAGGGGCTCGCTGCACTCGACGCCGCCATTGCCCGAAAATGCCAGGGGGGTCAACCAGTTCGGGCCCATCATGTTCGCCCTCAAGACCGAGGAGAAAGACCGGATCCGCGCGCAGCTCCCGGTCATGCAGGCGGCGGGTGAAGAGTTTTCCGCCGAGCGGGTTCGGGAGTTGCTGGATCCGGGCTTCGAGCCGCTCCCCACGAGGGAGGGCGATCAACCCAGCACCGACTTCTTCATCAACGAGATCCTGCACTGGGAAGAGTGCTGCAGGACGGGCGCGGAGCCCATCAGCAGCGGGCGGGACAACCTCGGGACGATGAAGATCATCTTCGGCATCCTCGAATCGTCCCGGACGGGCAGGACCATCGACCTGGACGACCTTTAGGCCGCAACCCGGTCCCGTGTCTCACCAATCTTTCAAGACAGGCTAATTCCATGAACGTCGGAATCTTCAACTTCATCACCGAATACTCCATGCCCATCACCGATCTCGCGCGCGAGGTGGAGGACCGTGGCTTCGACTCCCTTTGGGTCCCCGAGCACACGCACATTCCGACCTCCCGCCTGTCGCCCTATCCGGAGGGCACGGAACTGCCGGAGGAGTACAAGCACACGCTCGACCCCTTCGTGACGCTCTCCGCTGCCGCTGCCGTCACGTCGAAGATCAAGCTCGGCACCAGCATCATCCTCATCATCGAGCGGGACACCATCACCACCGCCAAGGCGGGGGCGACGCTCGATTTCCAGTCGAACGGGCGCCTCATGTTCGGCATGGGCGGCGGCTGGAACCGCGAAGAGGCCGAGAATCACGGCACGGAGTGGGATACGCGGTTCAAGCGCCTCGAGGAGCAGATGCAGGCAATAAAGAAGATCTGGACCGAGGACGAGGCCGAGTTCCACGGCGACCACGTCGACTTCGATCCGATCTGGGCATGGCCGAAACCGATTTCCGATCCGCATCCGCCGCTCTTTCTCGGCGGAGAGACCATTCACACCCTGCGCCGGGTGGTGAAGTACGGCGACGGTTGGCTGCCGCGCGCGGGCTGGCCCGAGCAGGTGCTCGAAGGCGTGGGGAAACTCCGGCAACTCGCCGAGGAGGCGGGGAGGGACCCGTCGTCCATCGACATTTCGATCTTCGCGCTGCTGCCCGACGACGACTACTGGCCGTCGCGATTCATCGACGAGGGCGTCAACCGCATCATCTTCTGGCTGCCGCCCCAGGATGCCGACGCGATGCGGCGAATGATGGACAAGGTCCAGGGATACCTCGACTGAGGGCCGCCCAATAGCGCTTCCTGCGGCGCTTTATGGCGGACGCCCGGAGGCGGTACGGTGGATGCCAACTCGAAACCCGCAGCTTGCGGGGTTCTCTCAGGCCGTCATGACCGATACGTCGTACTTGGCGATGTTCGGGTCGCGGGTCAACAACGTCAGATCGCCGAGTCGGGCTTGCGCGACCAGCAATCGGTCAAACGGATCCCGATGATGCATGGGCAACTCGGCATATGCCACGAGATGAGAGAGTTCGATGCCCAGAATCTCGTAATCGTCTGCGACGATCTCGTAGAAGTTGTCGGGCAGCTCGAGCTTGCCGATCGAGCGTTTGATGGCGCACTCCCACAAGGTGGCCATGCTCACGTAAAGCGTGGTGTCGCTCGATTCGAACACGGCCCGGGCCTCTTCCGACAACAGTCCCGGCGTGGCTCGCGCCCAAAGCAGCGCGTGCGTATCCAGCAGATACCTCATTTGTCCGCCGTGATGCCCAGCGCCTCCGCAAGGTCGGGTGGCCACTCGTCGAAATCTCCACTGATCCGGATCTGACCGGCGAGGTCACCGAGCTTCCTCGGCTGAACTCGGGTTCCATACCGAACGACTCTCACTACTGGCCTACCCATCCGGGTAACGATGAATTCTTCGCCTTTGGTGGCCCGCTCGACAATCTCCGAAAAACGCGCCTTGGCATCGCTGAGGGTGACCGTGGATTCCATGTAGAAGTGCATATAGTCTGACTTGGTCAGACTATATGCTTGGAGAGGATGATGCGCAACGGCCCGCCCGCTTCGAGAATGCGTGCGGAACCTGCGCTCCCCAACCATTCAGGCGCTGAACATTCTCGGCTGCGCGAACGAGAGATCGGAGATACCCCGGATCGGCAGCACTGTGATGCGTTCGTCCAGAGGGTAGGTTTCGTCGCCGGGATAGACTACCCACAAGTGCTTGAGGTTGAGGTCACGCAGAGCGATGCGCATCGACCTCGTTGTGCCGGGTGCGTCACTGTGCTTGAACTCGAAGCCGAAGCGGTTACCCCCGACGCTGACCAGCAGATCGAGTTCCGCGCCCGCGTGCGTCGCCCAGAAGTATGCGTCTCGACGGGCCGTGCACGACAGGACCTGCTCGATGCCGAAACCTTCGAATGACGCACCCACCTTCGGGTGGCCCTGCAGGGCGGTTTCGGACCCGAGGTCCAGGAGGGCGTGCATCATTCCCGTATCGCGTACGTAGATTTTCGGTGCCCTCACCTGGCGTTTCTTCAGGTTCTCGAACCAGGGAGGCAATACCCGGACCATTCGGGCGTCGGCCAGGATGTCCAGGTAGCGTCGGGCGGCAGCTTGACCGGCGCCGATCGCGCGGGCGAATTCGGCGGCGTTCCAGACTTGGCCGTGATAGTGGGCAATCATGGTCCAGAACCGGCGTAGCGCTTCGGTGGGTACCGTGACTCCGAGTTGCGGGATGTCCTGGAACAGAAAGGTCTCCACGAACGTCTCGCGCCAAAGGACGGAGGTCGCCTCGTCCTCGGCGAGATAGCTGCGCGGGAAACCGCCCCGCCGCCAGAGAGAACGCCAATCCGATTGTGGTACCTCGGTGAGATCAAACCCGAACAGGTCTACCAGGCCGACCCGACCCGCCAAGGACTCCGATGCACCCTTCACCAACGCCGGTGACGCGCTTCCCAAGAGCAGGAATTGTGCAGGTGATTCGCGGCGGTCGAGGAGCACGCGCAGCGTCTCGAACAGGTCGGGCTGACGCTGGATTTCGTCGATAACCACCAGGCCGGACAGGCGAGACAACGTCTGCTCGGGTGTCTGCAGACGGTGCCGGTCCGCCGCGCGTTCCAGGTCGAACGAGTTGACTGAGACTTCCCGGTCCTTCGCCCGGCGATCATTGCCGAAGAGTTCCGCGAGCGTGGTCTTGCCGCACTGGCGCGGTCCGACAAGTGCCACCGCAGGATGTGCGCGGAAAGATTGGACGATTCGACGGACGGCTTGAGGGCGGGGAATCAGCATGGCCACTGACGTTAATTCTTGAAAATCGTTGTGTCAAATACATATTTTCAAGAATTGTGTGGCAGATTCCAGTTGGTTATGGCGCAGACGACATTTTCTTGACCTCCGGTTGACCTCTGGAGTAAGGATGCACTTTGGCTTGCCTATCTGGTAAAAGAAGCTCCCATGCTCGAGCCAGCTCAGATCGCGTCCTATGCCGCCAACGGTTACCTGGCAGTGGAGAATGTCCTGGCCGGTGCCGAACTGGAGGAGCTTCGGCGGGTAACCGACGAGTTCGTCGAGAAGTCCCGGGAAGTCACGGTCAACGACGCGATCTTCGACCTGGAGCCCGGGCACAGTGCCGAATCGCCCAGCCTGCGCCGCATCAAGCACCCTCTCACCCAGCACCCGGTCTACGCGAAGTACGCCCGCCACGAGCGCATCCTGGACATGGTGGAGAGCCTCCTGGGGCCGAACCTGCGGTCCCACAACAACAAGCTGAACATGAAGAACCACGGTGACGGTTCCGCCGTGGAGTGGCACCAGGACTGGGCGTTCTATCCGCACACCAACGACGACCTGCTCGAAGTGGGCATCGCGCTTGACGACATGACCATGGAGAACGGGGCGCTCATGGTTCTCCCGGGTAGCCACAGGGGCAGGACCTGGGACCATCACCAGGACGGCCTCTTCGTCGGCGCGATCACGGACCCGGCGTTCACGGGCGACGGCGCCGTGCCGATCACGGTCAAGGCGGGTGGCATCACCCTGCACCACGTTCGCATGGTGCACGGCTCCAGGCCCAATCGTTCCATGAAACCCCGTCGGATGTTCTTCATCGGGTTCTGCGCCACGGACGCGTGGCCGCTCGTTCCCTCGGGGGATTCCCTTGAGGATCTGAACAGCCGGGTAGTGCGCGGAAAGCCCACCCTGGAGCCGCGGATGAAAGACCTGCCTGTGCGCCTCAGTCTGCCTCGCGTGGAAGGTGGCAGCATCTACGAGCAACAGGAGAAACTGCGCAACCCGCGCCTTGCCTCGGGCTGATTGTCTCCGAGTCCCAGGCGGGCAGGGTCAGATCTCCTTGCCGTACTGGTTTTGCCGCGCCCGCTCGAAGAACTCCTCCCACTCGGTATCCGTCAGGCGCTCGGGCTCGCCCAGTTGCCGCGCCAGGACGTATTGCCGGCACATGATCTCCAGCCGATGCGCCTGGTTGACCGCTCTCTTGAGATTGGGTGCGCGACAGATCATGCCGTGTTTGCCGAGCAGGCACGCCGTGCGGTGCGTGAGCGCTTCGGTCGCGCCGTCGGCCAGCGCTTGGGTGCCGAAGGTGGAGTAGGGCACGCAGGGCACGTCGTTTCCGCCGAACGACCCCACCAGGTAGTGGAAACCCGGCAGCGGTTTGAGGTGGCTCGCTACCGCCACGCAGTAGTCCGAATGCGTATGCACCACCGCCTGGGCCTCGGCATGCCTTTCGTAGATCGCCGCATGCATGCGCCACTCGGATGAGGGCTTGCGCCCACCGTCCCAATCGCCGTCGAGTGAAATGTTGACAATGGAGTCCGTAGTAATGGATTCCGCCGCCGCGCCCGTGGGCGAGATCAGCATCCTGTCGTCGCCGAACCGGACGCTCAGGTTGCCCGAACTGAGTTCATTCAGGCCCCTCTCCGCAACCAGCCTGTAGTGTGCCACAAGCTCCTCGCGCAGCGTTTCTTCGTTTACCGCATCTGACATTTCAAGACTCCTTTGGGCTTTGCTGAGCGCTTTCGCTCCAGTGCGACAAGATGTAGTTCGTCATCGTTCCCGGCTTCAAAGGTACTTCGAGAAGAAGTGCTCAATGAGGCGCAGGACGGTTTGACCGTAGACCGATGACGGGTCGGCCACGTCCACCATGCCTTCCTGCGTGGCGCTGCGCCGATCGAATGCGTGGCCCTGGCCGGCAAACACGTGAAGTTCGACTGCCCGGCCAAGGCCGTAGAGCTTCGAATACAGGTCAACCGTGTCCGCAAGCGGGACGGCGGGATCCTCGGCGCCGTGAATCAGGAGGCAGGGCGGGAAGTCCGCCAGGTCGTGGCATATCGGGCTCGCCCTGTCATGGTCCCGGTCGCCCGCTTCCCGGTGGAGCAGCCCGATCGGCTTGCCGGAAGCGTTGTTTCGTCGTGCCCGCGTCGGTCCGTACATGGAACCCACCGCCTTCACTTCGCTCGAACACCGGGCATGACCGCCCGCGCCTTCAAAATCCGAAGTTGCCGCCGCCATGAGCGCCAGGTGACCGCCTGCGGAATCCCCCGTCACACCGACGCGAGCGGGGTCGACGCCGAGTGCATCGCAATTGGCCTTCAGGTATCGGATGGCGCACTTGACGTCTTCGATCTGCGCGGGCCAGTGCGCCTCGCCGGACAGGCGGTAGGACGGGCACAGGCACACGAACCCCAACCGGCTCAGGTGTTCGCCGAATCCCCTGACGCCCCGGGGAGAGCCGCGCGCCCAGCCGCCGCCGTGGACGATGACCATCGCCGGTCTGGGCACCGTCGCCATCGGGGGTATGAACAGGTTCCCTGCCAGGTCTCGCGCACCGGCCCGGCCGATGACGGCATCCTCGCGGACAGTGATCCGATCCATGGGGATCTGATCCATGACTACGCCACGACCTCCACCACCTTGCTGTAGATCGTGTACCCGGCGAACGCGATGTACATCGCGGACGCGAGGACCATGAAGGCGATGTTGACCCATCCGGGCCGAGCCGACTTCGGCAGGTAGGTGAGGTTCATGTAGAGGATCAGCGGGACGTAGACGGCCATGACGAATCCGCCGATGAGCGCGGCGATGAACAGGAAGTCGAGCCCGGCGATGTCGTACCTGCCGAAGAACCACACGCTGAATACGCCGATCACCATGGTCGTGATGACGAGCACCAGGTACCACTGCTCGAGGTTCAACCACTTTCCGAACTTGAAGTTGGTATGCAGCAGGTCGGAAAAGATGCGGCTGCCGCCGTCGATGCCGCCAAGTTGGGTGCTGAACAGCGCCGCCATGCCCACGACCAGGAACAGGTAGCGGCCAAAAGCGCCCATGCTCTGCTCGAGGATAGACGCGAGATCCCACACCAGGCTGCCCCGGTCCGGCACCAGGCCGATCGGGTGCAGGACGGCGAGGGCGCCGAAGATGAACAGGAACATCGTGAAGCTGCCAAGGATCCAGAAGAACAGCGTCTGGTCGATCACGACGTAACGGAACCAGTCCCGAAAGCGTCGCCGGTTTTCCGGGGTTTCGGGATAGACGTAGCCGGTGTCCGTTTCCTTCACTTCGTGCCTGTGGGCGGGGCTCATGAGCGAGGGCATGCGCGTGCCCATGCCGATGTCTTTTTCCCGGAGATAGTAGGCGTAGTACAGGTTGCCGAGCCCGCCCGCGCCGGCGAATACCACGGCCCCGAAAAACCGGTTGAAGGTCAGTTGATCGCGGACCGACCCGTCATCGGCCACGACGTCCACGGGGAAGTCCGGGAAGCTGAACAGGTTGATGAGACCGTCCCACATCGCGAGGAAGATCTCCATGGATCCGATCTCCCAGACGACGTAGATGAGGCCGGCGACGATGACGACGATCAGTCCCATGATGCACCGTTCCACGGCGGTGTAGATCACCCTGGGTCCGAACAGGATCGCGGCCACCAGGGCGAATACGAGCGCGGTCCAGAGCCAGGCCGGGCTGTCGTGCTGGGGACCGAAGATGAGGTCGCGCAGCGCGATGCCGGTCTCGCGCGCCCATCCCGGCAGGAACTTGCCCACGAAGATCACGAACACGAACACGTACACGATGAGTTTGATCGCCCTGGCCATGCCCGTGAATGGACTCTCGCCGGTGACGATGGTCCATCGCCCGATCTCGATGTTGACCCAGAGCTGGAGGAAAATGCCGATCGCCGCCGCCCAGAGCAATTGCGCGCCGACCACTGACGTGATCCAGGGCCACATGATCAGTTCGCCGGACCCGATGGCGAGTCCGGCAATCACCACTCCGGGACCGATCATCTTGAGTATCGGCCGCTTGCGCTCGGGCAGTTCCGCTTGCTGGAGCGGTTGGATCGGGATAGGCATAGGTATCGACAGTTGGCAAAGATGGGTAGCGGTGACAAGCCTAGCAGCCTGCGCCGCAGAGCGGCACGAAGGGCGGGCGGATTTCATGGCACTAGCGGAATCAGTCCATCGGTTTCGAGGCGCGAGGGAAGCGTGAACCGAAACGCAGGACCGTTGAGGGGTTAGAATGGAGTGTCTGGATCACTGGCGGCCGAGTACAGTGACAGACCCTCGCCGGGGGGAAGGAGAGGAATCTTGGACATTGGCTTTTTGACTTTCTGGGGCGCGAAACCGGGCGAGACGCTTGCCCAGGGCTACGCACGCGACCTGGACAAGATCGTTGCCGCCGATGAAATGGGCTGGGATACCGTGTGGGCCGGCGGCACCCCGCTAGGTGGATCCAATCCGCTGCTGATGTCGTGCGGAGTCGCCGCCCGCACCCGCCAGATCAGGATTGGGACGGCCGTGCACCTTCCGCACCTCCGTGCGCGCGACGAAGAGTTCACCACCGACGTCCCGGAAGGCGCGTCGAACATAGACAGGCGCGGAGACAGCGCTGACCGGTACCGGTATGTCCTCGAAAGCCTCCCCGCGGCGGACCCGATACAGGTCGCCGAGCAGATCGCCATCATCGACCAGGTCAGCGACGGCCGCTTCATCTACGGTGCGGGCGGCAATACGATCGGTGATCCCCGGCGCCAGAGACACTTCATCGAGTACCTGGCCGTGATGAAGCAGGCCTGGACGGAGGACGAGTTCTCCGGATACCACGGCGAGTTCTACGATTACCCGCGGCTGGAACCGGTGGGGCGCGTCAGCCCCAAGCCCGTGCAGCAGCCCTATCCGCAGATCGTGCTGCCGCTCGACAGCCAGCAGAGCTTCATTCCCATGGGCAGGAACGGCTACTGGATCGCCATTGGCGGCGGCAGTTCGCACAACGAGCGCGGGGACGCGGTGTTGAAGCAGGACGTGGCGAACTACCGGCAGGCGTGGAAGGACGCTGGCAACGAGGGAGAGCCTAAGGTGGTCATCCGCATCAGCGCTCACGTCGGGCCGACCCGCGCCCAGGCCAACCGTGCCATCGAAAGGGCGGAGAGGATGCACCGGGAACATGCCGCGAGGACCGGACGCACCCGCCCCGCGAACGCTCCCGAGCGCGGGTCCAACCTGTTCGGAACGCCGGACGAGGTGGTGGATCGCATTCGCGAACTCGAGGAAGACTTCGGCGCCGACGAAATCATGTGCATGATGATGGACTACGTGCTCTCGCGCGAAGAAGTGCTGGAGACAATGCGACTCATGGCCGACGAGGTCATCCCCAGGGTCAAGTGAGGCCCCACGGCACCAGGCTCGCCAACAGGCTGGACGACGAGCAGGTCCGTCGGTTCATCTGCGACGGCGTGCTCGTGCTCGATAGCGGCCTCGACCTCGGGGTCCATCAGCAGATCTTCGACAAGCTCGAGTGGAACGCCGAGCACGAGTTCTACATGGGCAACAACGTGCTGCCCCGGATCGCCGAACTGCGGCAGATACTGGACGCTCCGGCCATCCACGGCGCCCTGCAGAGCATTCTCGGCGACGGCTACGTCCTGAGCCCTCACCGGTCGCGGCACGTCAGCGAACCGCTCGACGAGGCGGAGCGGGAACTGACGCTTGACGGGAGCGAGCACGGGGCGCCCATGGGCGAAGGGTCGTCCGGCAACAGCGCCTGGCACCAGGACGGGCACATCCCGATGTCCCGGGCGCGGTATCACGTGCCCCGGATGGCCATGATCCTTTACTTTCCGCAGGACACCCCGGTCGAGCGCGGGCCCACCCGGGTCATTCCGGGCACGCAACTGCAGCCGTACCTGACAAAAAGCGACTATCTGTTCGCGTTCGTCGCCGATGACATCAAGGCGGGCACCTGCCTGCTGATCGATTTCGATATCGCGCACGCGGCGCTCACCAATGTGACCGATTCAACCCGGTACATGATCAAGTTCATATTCCTGCGCACGCGCAACCCGGCGGGCCCGACCTGGGACGGCGGCGAGGTGGAGTGGCAACCGCCGAAAGCGCGCCTGGGCCAGTTCGACCACAGCGAGACCTGGTCCTATGTCTGGGACTGGATGCGGGGCGCGCCGCCTTTTGCGGCCTTCAACGCGCCAGGGTCAAACGAGATACCGCGACTGATCGGGTTGCTGAACGGCACGGATCAACCGGCCCGGCTCCGGGCAATCTACGAACTGGCTGGCATCGGTGCCGAAGCCATCGGACCGCTCACGGAAAGCCTGCTCGAGAACGCCGGCCAGGAGCGCGAATTCACGTGTCAGTACCAGCTGGACAAGTATGGCGAATACGTGCCGATCGGCGACCCCAACGAGCGCCGCTGGAACGATGTCGCCTATACGCTGCAGGACGAGGCGTATTCGCTCGGGGCGATGGGAGAAACTGCCGTGCGGCCGCTGATGGAACTGCTTGGGCACGACGACGCGTGGATCAAGATCAATGCCGCGTTCGCCCTGGGCGAGATTGGTCATCACGCCGCCTGCGCCGTGCCGGCCCTCGCGAAGCTCCTGGACCACGAACTCCACCAGGTGGCGCGGGCGAGCCTGGACGCCATGGCCTGCATCGGCACGAACATCCGGGTCGCCCTGCCAGCCATCCGCCGGCTGCTGACGGTGGACAATCCCGCCTGGCAGGAGGGGATGCGCGCAGGCCAGAGATACGGCGAGGTGGGCGTGCGGTTCAATGCGCTGTGCGCCGTGCTCAACTCCGACGTCGACATGGACGAAGTGGACGACCTGATGGTTGGCTGCCTCGGCAACGTCAATGGCTATGTGCAGGCCCTGGCCGTAGAAGCGCTCACGCGGTCGCGTATCGGCGAGGTCCGCCCCGGATTACGGCACGCGCTCGACTACCTGAAAGCGCATCGCTGGGACCACACGCTGACCGGCGAGCGCCTGCTCTGACTTCCTGGCCCTGGCGGTTCCGGGCTCTACAGGTCGGCCAGGTCGACGGCCTTGCCTGTCCGCGAGGACTCGAAGATGCCAAAGATGATCTTCATGGTCTCGAGGTTGTCCCGACCACTGCTGGTGGGTTCCTCGCCCGTTCGGCAGCAGTCCCCGAAGTGCAGGATCTCGTTCACGATCGGTGTGGGCGTGGGGAGATCCGTGTAATCCGGCTCCAGCGGTTCGAATGACGGGCGTGCTCTCGTCCTGAATCTCCTGGGGGCGCCTGGTGCCCGTGGGGCGGGCGGCTGCACGTCGTCCGCTGGCTTGAGGCAGACCATGACGGCGCCGAACTGTTCCCGCGCCTGCTCCGGCGTCTCGGGCCGGGTGGTGTGCAGGGTGCCGTCCTTGCCGTAGATGACGTACGACATCGGCTCGTGGGACGGTGACGTGGTCCAGTTGCCGAACACGGTTCCGATGGCGCCGTTCTGGAATTCGAGCGTCGCCGCGACCATGTCGTCGCAGTCGTTGATCAACTGCGGCTGCATGGATTTGCAGACCCCCGTCACGCGCTTGACGTTGCCTATGTAGTAGCGGATCAGATCGAGGTGGTGAACGGTATTGGTAAGCAATATGCCGCCGCCTTGCTTGCCGTCGGTCATCCAGTGGCCGGCGGGCTTGGACCCTACGATGCTGATGACCGCGTGGGTCTGAATGGCGCGGATCTCGCCGAGCTTTCCTCGGTCGAGGAAACGTTTCACGGCCCGCGCGTTGGGGCCATGGCGGAGATGCTGGGCGACCATGAGGGTCACGCCCGAGGCGTCGGCGGCGTCGATCATGTCGCGGCAGTCCTGCAGCGTATGCGCCATCGCTTTCTCGACGAGCACGTGCTTGCCGGCTCGCGCAGCGGCAATCGCGGGCGCGGCGTGCTGGTCGTGGCCGGTACAGATATCCACCGCTTCGATGTCGGCCTCGCGCAACATGTCGTCGAGGTCCGTGTAGACGTCATCGACGCCGGCCCTCCCGGCGTACTCCCGCCCCGCCTCTTCGATCACGTCACACACGGCCGTGAGCCGCACCCGGTCCGGATGCTCCAGGTACGCGGCCAGGTGGGAGTTGGAAATGCTCCCGCTACCTACCATGCCAACTTTCAGCGGCTCGGCCATGTTCCCTTCCCCGGATGCTTCTACGAGCGGGAAGAATAACCGACTGCGTCCAGCGCGAGGCCGCGGACTCCGGAGTCCGGTTCACTGCGCTACGCCCCGACGGCGCCGAATTTCGATTCAGCAGGCGCGTCAGGCTTCAGTCGCCGGACGATCGGAGATGCTTGACCGTCCGACCTCGCCCGCCCGCCGAAGAGGTCGGCTGATCCGCCTCACTGAAAACGCATCGGCACAGCCAGACGCACCAACGCGCGTCCTTCCGGTATATGCTCACCGCATGAACGAACTCCCGTTGGCCGAAAGACTGCATCGCCTGACCAGCGCGGCGGACCACGAGGCGCTTGCATTCGCATCCTGGGAGGATCGGGGCCAGGCGATCTACCGCGCCTGTCTCGGCGCGTGCCAGATTCTGGATGCCCGGCCCGATGCGGATGGGCTGCGGCTTCGGCAGGAGCCGCCCGCGCCGGACTACAGGGACATCTGGACGCGGCTAAATCTCAAGTGGCGCGACGCACGCGGTTGCTGACCCCTCCCGAACTGGCCGTGGAGGTCTCGGCCTGGCTGGCTGGCGCAGGAATACAACATGCCATCGGCGGTGCGATCGCGTTCGGCTTCCACGCCGAACCCCGAGGCACGCTGGATGTGGACATGAACGTCTTCGTCGCGGCAGACGCACCGGAGGTGGCCCTGCAAGCCCTCGCCGACCACGGCGTTCGCGTCGATTTCGCCGAGGCGAGCCGGGCAATCGCGTCTCGTGGCGATCTGTTCCTGGAACACCGAGGCTGCCGCCTGGACCTGTTCTTCAACTCGATTCCGTTCCAGGAAGCCGCCTCCCGCCGAACCCGCGAGGTCGTTCTGCTTGGCAGGCGCGTCCCGATCCTCTCGGCTGAGGATCTCGTGGTCCTGAAACTGCTGTTCAACCGGCACAAGGACATCGTGGACATTGAGCGGCTGTTGGAGACATCCGCCCAAGGTCTCGACGCCGACTATATTCGGCGCTGGCTGATCGAGTGCGTCGGCGTCGACGATTCGCGTGTGGCCACCTGGGACTCCCTGCTGGAAAGCTGACCCGGAAGGCAGGGCGTACCGGGACAATGCGGGCCGGTGCGGGGCGGCCGAAGCCGATGGTGGAAGGAGGATCGCTTCGGGACCGGCGTGACCGCGATCACGATGTGAGAAAATTCACCCCGCATGGACGAACGCTCGACCCATTCATTCCGCTTTCTGTCGGACCTGACGCCAAGACCGTGGCGCCCCGAATCGAGCAATGCCCTCCGGCCGCTGGGGCTCTTCGTTGGACGAGGTTCGAATGCAATCGAGGTCGTGGTAGCCGAGACATCCCGCATCCCGAACAGGAACATGCTGTTGTCGGCCTGGCGGGCGCGGCGCGGCGGACGTGCGTCTCCCGTGCTGCTTGTTGTTCGGCATACGGATGGCGCGGCGTTGTGTGGGGCAACCGGGGTCGCGCCTCCCGTTTACCTAAATCTGGATGCCGATCAGGTTGAACGTCTTTGCCGCGAAGCGCTGATGCAACCCGACAGGCACGCTGCCCTTCGCTTTCTAGCCCAGGCGCTGCCTTCGTTGGAAACGGCAGTGCCGGGGATACGCAATGAAGGTCTATTGGCGCTCCATGAACTACAACACGGTGTGCCGCAGCGTGATGACTGGAAGGACGCCAAGAGAAAGGCCATGTCTGTTCTCGGCAAGAGGGACAATGAACTGCTTCGCGCATTGGGCTTTCAGGTAGAGCGCCTCGACAATCTGACATCGCTGCTGCGGGCGGGGACGCGGCGAACTGCCCTTGCCGTACTTCTCCGCGAAAGCGAGTCCGCCGAGACCGGAGCGTCCCGATTCAACAACCTATCCCCAATCAGCTATGCCCTGAAGAAAGCCGACGATGAGAATCTCGACTGGGTGGTGCTGGTGCAGGGAAACCGATTGCGCCTCTATGCGAGCGCGGTCAACGCGGGCATCGGTCGACGTGGACGTACCGAGACCTATATCGAGTGCCAGTCATCGCTGCTGACCGGCGATGGCCTCGGCCATTTGTGGCTCATCTACTCGGCGGAGGCGTTGGCTCGTGACGGCAGCCTTCCACAAATCCTTGAGGGTTCCGAGCGGTTCGCGGGTAACCTTGCCAGCCAGTTGCGCGAGCGCATCTACGACCGGGTCGTACCCGCATTGGCGCAGGGTGTTGCTACCGCTAGGCGCACTGGCGCGGTATCAGATTCGACGGCGCCCACGAGACAGAACCTTGGACAGACCTATGAGATGGCGCTCACTATTCTCTTTAGGCTGCTCTTCATCGCGTACGCGGAAGACCGCGACCTGCTTCCGTACCGCTTCAACGATGCCTACCGTCGCCGCTCTCTTAAGGCAAAAGCGCAGGAACTCGCAACCTTCGTGGCCGATGAGGTGCCCATTGCCGAGGGAGACGCCCATTGGCAGGACGCTACCCAGCTTTGGCGAGCCGTTGCGGTCGGCAATGCCGAATGGGGAATACCTGCGTACGATGGAGGGTTATTCACAAGCGATCCCGCCGTTTCGTCGCTTGGCGCCGAGATTGCCGACCTGAGTCTGCCAAACGCCTCGTTCGAGGCCGCTTTGCGGGATCTCCTGGTGATCGACACTCCTGAAGGGACGCCGGGTCCCGTGGACTTCAGATCGCTGGGCGTGCGGGAGTTCGGCACGATATACGAAGGCCTCCTGGAGTCCGAGCTGGCCGTCGCCGATACCGACCTCACGATCAACAACAAGGGCACTTACGTGCCCGTAGTTGGCGATGCCGTCGTTGTCGTCGCGAAAGGAGATGTCTATCTCCACAACCGATCTGGCGCACGCAAGTCCTCGGGGAGTTATTACACAAAGCCATTTGCTGTCGAACATCTGCTCGATGGTGCCCTTGAACCCGCGCTGACTGATCACTTCACGCGCCTCGACGCCTTGGATGAAACCGCCGCCGCTGAATCCTTCTTTGACTTTCGGATCGCGGACATTGCGATGGGATCAGGCCACTTTCTGATCGCCGCGATCGACCGGATCGAGCGACGGATGGCCGACTACCTTGCTCGGCGCGACCTTCCCGTCGTCCGTCGCCAGCTTGCTGAACTTCACGGAGCCGCGACCGCTGCCCTTGCCGAACTCGCCGACGCGGCCACGATTGAGGACGGGCAGCTATTGCGTCGGATGATCGCCCGACGTTGCATCTACGGTGTAGACGCCAACAACCTCACTGTGCAGCTCGCGCGCCTCGCCGTGTGGATTCATACGTTCGTCCCCGGGTTGCCGCTTTCCGTTCTCGACCACAACCTGCTCCGCGGTAACTCGTTGGTCGGCGTCGGTACGGTTGACGAGATCCGCAGCAAGTTCGAAGAGGTGCGTGACACTCATCCCATGTTCGCGGCCGACGCCGACGAACTGCTTGGGCCAGCCGCGGAGCCGCTCAATCAGCTTGCCAACGTCAACGACGCCACGCTTGCCGACATCGACGTCGCCCGCGAGGCGATGCGCCAAGCCCGGACAGCAGTTGCCCAGACCGCGAGGCTCTGCGACATCATCGCTGCCGGACCAGTTTCCGATGACCAGAAAGTTGTGGGGTTTCCATTCGAGTGCTGGGGAAGCGCGGAATCCCTTTCCACGGCCGACGCCGCCGTCGAGGCTGCACACCGCAGCCTGCAAGGTCTGCAGCCGCTCCACTTCCCGATTGCGTTTCCCGAGGTCTTCCTCCGCAACAGACCCGGCTTCGACGTAATTCTCGGCAATCCACCGTGGCGCGAACCGAGAGTCCAGGAACTTGCGTTCTGGGCCCGTCACTTCCCGGGCTTGCGTGGACTATCTCAAAGGGAACACGAGGCGGAGCGCAGACGACTCCGATCAGAACGCCCCGACTTGCACGCGGCATTCCAAGCTGAACGCGATGAGCAACAGCTAGTGCGGCGACTGTTGTTGAGCAATGCGTTCCCGGGTATGGGAACCGGAAACCCCGACCTTTACAAGGCATTCTGCTGGCGGTTCTGGCACCTCGCGGCCACTCAAGGCGGACGCATCGGGGTCGTGCTACCACGCAGCGCCCTTGCCGCAAAGGGCTCGACCGAATTTCGTAAGACCATGTTCACCGAGTCTTCTACGGTTGAGGTCACAATGCTCTTAAACAACCGCCGATGGGTATTTTCCGAGGTGCACCCTCAGTGGACCGTCGGACTTGTGAGCGTGACCCGAGGCCACCGACAAAACCCATCAATACACCTTCGCGGCCCCTATCCCTCCCTGTCCGCGTTCCAGCAGGCCAAGGTGGCCGACCGGACGCCGCCCGGCAGGGAAGTCAGGGACGAGCACCCGACAGGCACAAGCTTCGACGTTGACGAAGTCTTGTCTTGGAACGACACCGCCTCGCTACCGCTCCTCCCGAGTGCCGAGTCCGTCGAAGTATTCGCGCAACTCCGGAAGGCGCCTCGACTTGATCTCAATGAGATAGACGAATCTGCGGGGGGGGGGATTGGCGCGCCCGTCCCGACCGCGAAATGGACTCGGCCATGCAGAAGTCACTGATGGACTTCGACCAACCGGCCGACATTGGCGCGCGCGTCCAGACGCCGAGTTCCACTCCCTCGGACAGAAACACCTCATGACCCTCGAAGCCGAAGACCGCCCGTCCGGTTTCTGGCCCGTCTACAAGGGCGAGTCGTTCGAGATCTGGAATCCCGACACCGGCGTCTACTATGCGTGGGCCGACCCCCAACCCGCCATGGACTGGCTGCAACAGAAGCGCTTGCGCGGCTCGAAGAACATCCGCAGCCAACACCATGAGTTTTCCGTTGACCACCTCCGGGACCGCGCAACGCTTCCCTGCTTCGGCCCGCGAGTGGCTTTCCGCGACGTCGCGAGAGCCACCGACACCCGAACGGTCATCGCATGTCTCCTACCACCGAGGATCTTCGTTGCGGACACAGCACCCTATTTCCTCTGGCCTCGCGGGGACGAAAGTGACCAAGCCTTCTTGCTCGGTGTTCTTTGTTCCATTCCGCTCGACTGGTACGCGAGACGCTTCGTGGAGACCCATCTCAAGTACTTCATCCTCAATCCCCTCCCAGTACCCCGACCGCACCGAGACGATCCGCGCTGGCAACGCGTCGTACAGCTCGCAGGTCGGCTGGCCTGCCCGGACGACCGCTTCGCAGCTTGGGCAGAAAGGGTCGGCGTCGATTCCGGTCCCCTCGCGCCGAACGGAATGAACGACATGATCCGTGAACTTGATGCTGTCGTCGCACACCTCTACGGCCTCAGCGAGACGCAACTAATCCACATCTTCGAGACCTTCCACGAGGGATGGGACTACCAGGCACGGCTCGATGGCGTTCTCAGGCACTTCCGAACGTGGAGCGATCGCCGTTGATTCTCCGAGTCGACGTAAATCCCGAACGACTGCGCTGGGCGCGTGACCGGGCGGGACTCGATGCGGAGCGATTGACGCAGAGGTTTCCCAAATACCCCGAGTGGGAATCTGGTACTACCAAGCCAACCCTGAAGCAGCTTGAAGCGGTCGCCAAGGCAACGCATGCGCCTATCGGCATGTTCTTCGTGTCCGCACCCTGGGACGAGCCGGTCCCGATCCCGGACTTCCGCGTCATGGGTAATCGACCTATCTCTCGACCCAGTGTTGACTTGCTCGATACCGTGTATCTGTGCCAGCAGCGCCAAGAGTGGTACCGGGACTTCGCTCGTCTGGAACGTGTGGATCCACCGGCTCTGGTCCGAATAGCCACAACCGGGAGCGATGTCGAAACGACTGCACGGACCATGCGGGAGATGCTCCAATTCGACGTGGATCAGCGTAGCCGGCTATCTACTTGGGAAGATGCGCTACGCCTCTTCATCACCCAGGCCGATCACTGCGGTGTTCTGGTGATGGTCAATGGGATCGTGGGTAACAATACCAGCCGTAGGCTGGACCCAGCGGAGTTTCGGGGCTTTGCCTTGGCGGATGACCTGGCACCGCTCGTGTTCGTCAACGGCGCGGATACAAAGGCGGCGCAAATGTTCACGCTAGCCCACGAGCTCGCGCATATTTGTCTGGGCGAGTCAGCGCTTTCCGATATCGAGGCAGCGATCAGGCCATCGCACAGCATCGAACGCTGGTGTGATCGCGTCGCTGCGGAACTGCTCGTACCGCGTGAGAAGCTAGCTGATCAGTTCCGGTCGGACGTAGATCTGTCGACCGAAGTCAATCGCCTGGCACGACATTTCAAGGTAAGCACATTGGTCGTGTTGCGCAGAGTCTTCGATTTGGGTGGGCTGGATCGGGAAGCCTTCGAAGCCGCGTACCAGGATGAACTCGATCACCTCACGACCGTGTCGCAAGGCGGCGGCAACTTCCACCCGACGCTGAGAATGCGGGTAGGAAGGCGTTTCGGCAAGGCCTTGGTGGACAGTACGCTCGCAGGCAGAACCTCGTTTACCGAGTCTTTCCGCCTTCTCGGCATCAAGAAAAGTTCCACGTTGCGGAATTTCGCCGCCAGCTTTGACGCGGGGCCGTAAGTGGCTTATCTCCTCGATGCCGATGTCTTCATCCGGGCGAAGAACCTTCACTACGGATTCGACATTTGCCCGGGATTCTGGGACTGGATAGCCAAGGCGAACGGGGACGGTCGAGTGTTCAGCATCGAGAAGGTTCAAGACGAGATCAAGGCTGGCGAAGACGAACTCTCCCAGTGGACCGCCGCGCACGCGGCTCTTTTCCTTACACCATCGCAGGACACCGTTGCCGCCCTGGGAGAGGTTGCGGACTGGGTGGCGGGTCAGAACTACACGGCAACGGCCATTGACACGTTTCTGCAGGGTGCCGACTACTACCTGATTGCCGAGGCAGTTGCGCGGGAACATGATGTCGTCACCCACGAGATTCCGGCGAACTCCGTCAATCGCATCAAGATTCCGAACGTCTGCATCGGGTTGCGCGTCAAGTGCCTTACACCCTTCGAGATGCTCAATGTCGAGCACGCACGGTTTGTGCTGGAGCCTGACCCGTGACGAATTGGCCGGTTTTCGTCGACAATCTTGACGGCAACACGCTCGCCGAGGCGCTATCGTCCGTCCTTGAACGGGGGACTGGGGATGGTGCGGAGGGGGGCGGACTCGAAGCGGTGCGTATTGCCACTGCCTTCTTCAGCCCCACAGGTTTCGGACACATCGCGGACCGGCTGGCGTCGGTGCCCGATGTGCGCCTGTTGTTGGGTGTGGATCTGGCGCAGGGCCCGGCAGGAGAACGCAGGCGGTTGGGAGAGTCCGAAGCGGCATTCCAGGGGAGGCGAATGCAGCGCGGATTGCGCAGGCTGACGGCTGACTTCGCCGGTGAACGGGACCACCTTCCTTTCAACCGGACGACGTTTGCGCTGCTTCGGAAACTCAAAGCGGCGTTGTCTGCGGGAAACGTCGAGGTCAGGCGTTTCGAGAAGGCGTTCCTCCATGCCAAGGCGTACATCGTCACGTCGGCAGATGGTTCCGCTAACGAGGGGATCATTGCCGGATCGTCCAATCTCACGGGTGCGGGACTCAACCACAATCTTGAACTAAACCTCGGTCGTGACGACGAGGCGGTCGTCCGCCGGTCCCGCCAATGGTTCGACGATCTTTGGGAAGAGGCCGAACCGTACGATCTCGCTTCGGTCTTTGAGGTTACGGCCTATCCCCACACGCCGTGGGAGATATTCATCCGTGTTCTGTGGCAGCTGTATGGCGCGGAGGTCGAGGACGACGCTCAAATCGACGAGAACCTTCCGCTTACCAGCTTCCAGAAACACGGAGTAGCCCGGGCATTGCGCCTGATCCGGGATTTGGGAGGCGTCATCGTCGCCGACGAAGTGGGCCTCGGCAAGACGTTCATCGCAGGGGAGATTCTTCAGCTCTACGGGCGCGGACGCCAGCGCGCGCTGCTCATCTGTCCGGCCGCACTGCGGGATACGACTTGGGCCAAGTTCCTCGCGGCCTATCAGTTATTTGTGGAGTGCCTATCGTTTGAGCAACTCGCGAATGATCAACAGTTGCAGGATCCTCAGCAACTGCGGGAAGGCCATGAGCACCTCCGTCGTCCGCTAGAAGAGTACCAGCTCGTCATCGTCGACGAGGCCCACAACTATCGCAATCCGGCCACACCCACTCGCGCCGCCGTCCTGCGACGTCTACTGTTCGGGCAGCCGCGAGATGTCCTCTTCCTGACGGCCACGCCAGTCAACAATTCCCTGTGGGACCTCTACCATCTCATCCGGTTCTTCATGCGCCAAGATGCCCGTTTGGCGGACAAGGGCATCTTGTCGATTCGCGAGCGATTCGAGCAGGCAATGCGGCAGGATCCGACGGACCTTAATCCGGACCTGCTCTATCCCATCATCGATGCCACGACTGTCAAACGCACGCGACAGTTTGTGAAGAAACACTACGCCAGAGACACGATAGCCGGGCCTGACGGGGTGCCTGTGCCCATTATCTTCCCGCAGCCCGTCGCCATCACGGTGCGTTACGAACTTGATGGAGTCCTTCCGGGTTTCTTTGACACGTTGGAGGCTGCACTTGACCCGGACGGGGCGGACAGTCTCTCGTTCGCCCGCTATACGCCCGAAGCCTTCATGAAGGACGCTTCCGACGCCGAGGAGAGTGCGAGAGCCATGGCTCTCATCGGGCTCCTTCGTTCGGGGCTCCTCAAGCGTTTCGAGTCCTCGGCGTTCGCGTTCCGCGAGACCGTCGTTCGGATGGCGAGTCATCACGATACGTTTCTTGATGCGCTGGACCTGGGGCATGTGGTTACGACCGCCTTCCTGAACGAATTGTCGGGCGATGAGGAGGGTGTGTTTGAGGTCGCCTTGGATGAATCGGAGCACACTGCGCCAGCCTGTGCGTACGACGTGGATCGGCTTCGCGCGGCAGTTGAAAGGGACCGCGACCGGCTGCGCGAGTTGGCGAATGCGGTTGCTGCGATCACGTACGACAAAGACCCCAAGTTGGCCGCACTCGGCGATGCCTTGGCGGTGATCGCTAGTCGGGCAGAGGAGGAGGCAGTTGGATCGATCGATGAACAGCAGAAACGCAAGGTTCTCATATTTTCCGCCTTTGAAGACACCGTTCGGTGGATCCGCGACTATCTCTCGTTGGCCGTAGAGGCGAGTCCTGAGCTGTACGCTTATCGAGGTCGAGTTGCGACTGTCAGCGGCTCGGACGAATTGGGTGAGGTATCACGCCGGCGAGCAGTGCAGGGGTTCGCTCCGGTGTCCATGGAGGCACCTACCGGCGCGGACGAAGATCTGTACGACATCCTGATCGCCACGGATGTCCTGGCGGAAGGGGTCAACCTTCAACAGTGTCGCAACATCATCAACTTCGACATGCCATGGAATCCGATGCGGCTGGTTCAGCGCCATGGCCGTATCGACCGTATTGGCAGTGCGCACGACCGCGTCTTCCTCCGCACGGTGTTCCCCGTGGATCGCCTTGACGAGATGCTCGGCCTTGAGGAACGCATTTTGGAAAAGCTCGCGATGGCTGCGGCCAGCGTTGGCGTGGCGGCGCCGATAGAGGGGGCCGCACAAGGCGGGCAGGTCTTTACCGAGACGCGTGCGGAAATCGAGCGACTCCTTGCCGAGGATCCGAGTCTCTTCGAGCGTGGCGGCACCGTGGGCGCTGCGCAAACGGGAGAGGAATACCGACAGACGCTTCGTAAAGCGTTGGAACACGAGGGGCGTCGAATTGCGAACCTACCCTGGAAGATTGGGTCGGGAATGGTCCATGGAACCCGCCGGGGCATGTTTTTCTGCTCGGTCGTCGGACACGGAACGGATCTCGAGCGGACCTACCTCCGTTTCGTTCCGGCAACTGATGATTGGGTTCCCGACCCGGTCGAGGTCGAGCGCGAGTTGGGTGCCTGCCTGAGGATCATCGAATGCTCGGAGGACACGTCGACTTGGTATCCGGATCATGTGACGGAACGGGTCTTCGACTTTTGGGAGGTGGCGCAGGAGGACATCTTGATCGACTGGATGCGAGAGACGGATCCCGCGAACCTGCAACCCAAAGTGCGACCGCTCAATCATCGCGTGGCGGAGTTCGTCCGCGAGAACCCGCATCCAGGCGAAAGCCACGACCGAGTTACACGGGCTCTGGACATATTGGAATCACCGTGGCCGCGCCGGGAGGAAGTGTTGCTGCGAGGTTGGTTCGAAGGTGCAGAGTCGGGACACGGGGCGTCAGTGTCGGCCGACCTTGTGGAGAAAGTACTGGGTACGGGACTTGAACCGGCTGTGCCGCCGAAGTTGCTACCCCCGATTGAGCGCGATGATATCGAAGTGCTTTGTTGGTTGGTGTGCGAGAAGTAAGTCGTTGATCTGGCGCGGAGCGTCGCAAGCGGCTGCTGGAACGTCGACCGGCATCGTCGGATACCGTCCTGACCTACAACGCCAGCACCTCGCAACGCTCGTCCAGCAACCTCCGGTAATGGTCCTTCTGATCCGGGGGCAGGAAGGAGCCTGCAATACCTGTCCGCCATTCGGGAGCGGCCCGCGCCAATTCGTCGAGGACGGTATCGATCACCTTGTCCGGAAGCTCCAGTCGCTCCTTGGCGAAGTAACCCGTCCAGGTATTTCGGGCGAGACGGCGTTTTTTCCCTTGCAGGGGTAGCGCGATCTCTTCAATCGCATCGATGGGTCTGCCGAGGGCGAGGTAGGCAACCGTGGTGCTCAGGTAGTCATAGGCGGGAGCGAATTCGACCTTGCCCTGCCGGGTGATCAGCGAGAAGTTCTTCAGGTGCATGTCCTCGTTGCCCACGAGAAAGTTGAACAGGCTCCTTTTCAGAAGTTTCACTTTCTCGATGGCCGGAAACGTGCAGTACTGATCCAGCAGTCGCACCAGCCGCTCCATGCTGAATTCGTACTTTGTGTCGCGGTCCATGCCCGCGAGCTGGGCGAAGTCCTCCACCGCGACCTTGCGGTTGTGTCCCGTTCGGTCGAAGCGACGCACGAAATAGGACCAGGTGCCATCGACGCAGCGGACGATTCCGCTCGCCGGCGCCTCGATACCGCACAGCTTCGCCAGGTGCATGGTCAGGCCCTCGTTCTCCGGGAGGTTGGGATATACCGCGTGCTGCGGTTTCAGCACGAATCGGCCGCCCTGATCGACGATCTCGAACGCGCCCGCTTTCGCGTTGAGCCGCACGCTCAGCTTGGGTTGAACGCCCTGGATCGACGTTTTGCCGGCGCGGACAACCGCTTCCTGCCGTTGGCGTCCCGCGTCGTAGGGGAAATCGTTCAACTGTTCGAGATTCGGCGACAGCAGGCGCAGCCCCGCGCGGGAATATCTCGCTTCGCCGCATGGCTCGTAGGTGATGGGACAGCGATTCACGACGTCTCTTCGACGATGGTCACCGCCCCAACGACATCCTCGCCCACTGCCACGAGCTGCCCGAACAGGTCGCCCCGATCAAGCTTGCGCTGGCGCAGCAGGCCATCGAGCATCTCTCCTTCAGGCAGCAGTCCCTCGAAGAAGGGCGGGAAACCTTCGAACCAGAATTCCTGTTCCGATACGGGCATGGTCAGCGACACCGGTGCCCCGCCATAGGTGTCGAGATAGCGGAAGGCGAAGCCGGCCGGCCCGTGCTCCTCGAGCACGCCTGCGGGTTCGCCGTGGACGAAGACCGTTGCCCGTCTCACCGGGACGAGTCCTCATCACGTTCCGCACTCGGGTCCCCGGCAGCGGTTCCAGCAGGGTCGGTCAGGGCAGTACTGCACTCCGCCATCAGTGGGCTGTCGAGTACCAGGTCGATGTTGAGGACATGCAACACCGCCATCAGCGTTGCCAACCGCACCGTGGGTTTGCCTTTTTCGATATCGAACACGGAGGTCTTGCCGACCCCGGCCAGATCTGCAAGGAAATGCTGACTCAATCCGCCGCGCCGCCGATGGTGCCTGACTGCATTCCCGATGAGATTCGACGAAGTCACCTTCATGGATACTTGCCTGAATTTACCGGTATAGCGGTATATTGTAACCGAAAATGTACAAGATCAAGCGGATTTTGTTCGTATTTGCCGTCATAGCGGGAACTTTGACGGAAACGATCAGAAAACCTGAATCGTCAGGGCGAACGCTACCTGAATTACCGCTATAACGGCAATTCCACATTTTTCTGGCGACGGCGAATGTGAGTAGACTTGTACCGGGCCAGGAGTCCCTTGGCCGGAGAGCCCGAAGGGGATTGAGTTGAACTTCATGCGCGAGCCAATGCGCCATCGACACCGGTGCGGGTGCATTGCTCACCCGAAGGGAAGTCATCGCCGATGACAGAACCACCCCGGGTGCTCGAACTCGGCAGCGGCTTTTCCGCGGCGTACGCCGGCAAGCTGCTGGGCGATCACGGTGCCGACGTGGTGAAGGTCGAGCCGCCCGAAGGCGACACGACGCGCAGGCGCGGGCCATTCCCAGGCAACGGCAACGACCCCGAACAAAGCGGGACGTTTCTCGCCCTCAACCTGAACAAACGGGGCGTATGCCTCGATCTCGACACCGAAGGTGACCGCGCCGAACTGCGCAAGCTCATTCACTGGGCCGACATCCTGGTCCACAATTATCCCCGGTTGCGGGCGCGGGCACTCGGTCTCGATCCTGTCACGCTGAAGGCGGAACGCCCCGCCCTTGTCACCCTTTCCATCACGCCCTTCGGTAACACCGGGCCCTACCGTGACTTTGTCGCGGAGGACATCATCGTCGCGAACGCCGGCGGTTGGGCGAATCTCTGTCCGCGCACGCACACGGACCCGTCGCTGCCGCCGCTCAAGGTGTTCGGGAACCAGGCCGCAATGATGGCGGGCATTGCCGGTGCGACGGCCGCGCTTGCCACCTTCCGCGACGCGCGGCGGTCGGGGGTGGGTGACTATATCGATCTTTCCCAGCAGGCCTACATCGCGTCAGGCCTGGAGGGCGCCATCCCGGGGTATGCCTACCAGGGGGTGATTCGCAGGCGCTACGAACTGAATCCCTGGGGCACCTTCGACGCCCAGGACGGACCGATCCTCATGCTTTGCATGGAGGAGAGCCAATGGGAGCGCATCGTCGAGTTCATGGGCCGCCCGGAGTGGACCGAACTCGAAATGTTCGCGAACCAGCGCACCCGCCACCAGAACTACGATGCCATCATCCACTTCTACCAGGAGTTCATATCGGGTTGGAACGCGTTCGAGCTGTTCCATGCGGGTCAGGCCCGACGCATCTGCCTCGCGCCGGTGATGAACTTCAAACAGGTCGCGTCCGACAGGCATCTGCGCGCCAGGGACGGTTTCGTGACCGTCGACCACCCGGAAACCGGACCTGTCGAATACCTGGCCCCGGCGGTACTGACAACGGGGGGTCGCGCAGAGATTCGCCGTCCGGCGCCGCGCCTGGGCGAGCACAACGACGAAGTGCTCTCGAACGCCTGTCCGGCGTCACATTCTGCCCCGGAATCGGAAGCACGCCTCCCGCTCGACGGCGTTCGCGTCGTCGACCTGTCCTGGGTCTGGGCCGGGCCGTTCGCCGCGATGCATCTCGCGCACCTCGGCGCCGAGGTCATACGTTGCGAGTCCTCCACGCGCCCGGATCTCTACCGCAGGGGCGGGATGTCGAATCCGCCGGACGACATGGAACCGTCGCTGAATCGCGCGGGCATGTTCAACCAGTGGAACCAGGGCAAGAAGAGCGTAGCGGTCGATCTCAGCGACCCGCGAGGCATCGAAATCGTCAAGGGATTTGTCGCCGAATCGGACGTGGTCGTGCAGAACTTCGGGACCGGCGTGATGGCTCGGCTGGGACTGGGTTACGAGGAACTCAAACGCATCAACCCGCGAATCATCCTCGCCAGCATCAGCGGCTACGGTCAGGTGGGGCCATATCGCGAGTACCTGGCCTACGGTCCAGCGCTGGTGCCGTTGACTGGACTGGCGTCAGTGACGGGATTCATCGGCGGCAAGCCCGATCTGTTCGGACCCTCCATACCGGATCCGACCGCCGGAATGACTGCGGCCTGGGCCGTCGTATCCGCGCTCGACCAGCGTGAGCGGACCGGCGTTGGAGACCACCTGGACATCTCCCTCTGGGAGGCGACCGGCGTGCTCGCGATCGAGGCCTGGATGCAGTACGCATTCGACGGCACCCAGCCGGAACGCATGGGCAATCGTGACCCGTGGATGGCGCCCCACGGCTGTTTCGCCTGTCGCGGAGAGGACGAATGGGTGTCCATCGCATGCGCGGGCGATGCGCAGTGGTCAGATCTCGCGACGCTCATCGATTCCGCGCTTGTTGACGATGACCGCTTCCTCACCCTCGAGGCGCGCAAGCGCAACGAGGATGCGCTGGAAGAGATCGTCTCAAGGTGGACCGCCCGCAAGGACCGCTGGGAGGTCACGTGGCTGCTCCAGGCCCAGGGCGTGGCGGCGTTCCCGAGTTTCACTACCGAGGACATCGTCCAGGATCCGCATCTCAATTCGCGCGGCTTCATCGAGCGGCTCGATCACCCGGAGGTCGGTCGACGCGCCCACGTGGGCATCCCGTGGCGGCATGATCGGCGGCCCAACGGCGTGCGCGCGCCCGCGCCCTGCCTGGGGGCGGATACCGACACGTTGTTGTCCGATGTCCTTGGTTATGACGCGGCCAGGATCAAGGAACTGCGCGACGGGGGCGTGCTGCGATAGCGCCGATGTTCAGGCGAACGGAACGATTTCGGAACGCAGGATTGCGCGGTCCCGGGTCAGCAGGGGAACCTGGTGCACAACGCTGGTGGCCGCAATGAGTTCATCCGCCGGATCGCCGCTGAAGTCGAGTTGCGTTGAGGTCAGCGAGATACTCAGGTCGATCGGCCAGAGGTGAATTCCGCTTAGGGTCCGTACGACTTCCCGGTCATTGAGATCCATCGATATGCGATACAACTGGACCAGTTTGGCCAGTTCCCAGAGCACGATCGCGGAAATGCTCCACTCGTTTCGCTCCAGCAGTTTCTTCTCGCGCGGACGCAGATCGCCGCTCAAGGCGTGAATCAGGACGTGGGTGTCAAGATTCAACACTTGCTTGCCAGACGGACCCCGTACTCAGAATGTCGCCGTGAATCCTGATCTTGTCCTGCAGGCTGCCGATGAGAGGAGCGAACCGGCGTTCATAGGGCAGGACTCGCGCCACCGGCTTGCCGTGCTTGGTGACTACGAGACCGTCCGGACCGAGATGATCGATCAATGACAGGCACTGTTCCTTGAATTTCGCCGCGCCGACAGTCTTCATGCCGCACACTCTCGAAGAAAACGTGTACACATTGTATGACCACTTTCTCGCATTGGGGTGTCAAATTGCCGTCCCGATGCGGGATTCCGCATTCGGGCGTAGAATGGCTGCATAGTCAGGGGAGGAACGTTAATCATGGCAGAACCAGCACAAGTAGCGGACGAAGCAACGCCGCTTGGACCCCGCGAACGCGCGTGGAAGGAGATCACCGATCTCGGCCTGCAAAGCTACGTGGCGGATCTCGACGCGCATGGCTACTGCGTCATGCCGCCGGAGATAGCGAATCCGAACAATCTCTCGGAGCGGTTGCTCGAAGCCCTGCTCAGCGTCGCGGAGCGGCGCAACGGCGAACGCCCCGACGTGGTCACCGGCGCGACCCACGCCTACAAGCCGGCCTTGCTGCACGGCTACGACTCGGCGCGATATGGCAAGGACGGATCCGAAGTTGAAGCCGGGAAAGAAGCGACCGATCCAGCCCTTCTGGGACAGGACGACGCTGTCGATTCGCCGTTCGGCGATGGCATGGCGTTGATCTTCAACGAAGACGAGATTTTCGCCGAGGCGGTGATGAATCCGCCGCTGCTCGCGCTGGTCAACTACCTGGTGGGCCACAGCGCGGTGCTCTCGTCCATGGGCTGCTGGATGAAAGGTCCTTGCAGGAGCAACTTCGCGCTGCACTCGGACTCGGGGTTGCCGAATCCGCTGCCGCCGATCGCCTACCAGGCGCAGTTCACGTACGTCCTGACCGATTTCGATCGGGAGAACGGGGCGACGTGTATCGTGCCGGGCAGCCACAAGTGGTGCCGCCGGCCGACGGACACGGAGGCGGCGCTGCTTCCGTACGAGGAAGGAGGCAAGGACCAGGCTGTCGTGATAGAGGCCCCTCCGGGCTCGCTCGTCTGCTGGCATGGCAACACCTGGCACGGCGCGTTCAACCGCATAACGCCGGGGCTGCGGGTAAGCATGACGGTCTACTTCGTGCGGCAGTTCATGCGGCCACTCGAGGACTACATCGGCAGGGTGCCGCAGAAACTGCTCGACAGGTACGGGCCACGGTTCGCGATGGCGCTTCAGCAAGGGTCTGTACCGGGGGCAACGACCCAGAGTTCGCGCGTGGCGAATACCGCGAGCGCCGACAAGGTCCGTGCGGCATACGAGCAGGAGGTCGGAGTGGACTTGGGGTCGAAAGGCGACCACTACGCTTGAGGCGTCCGCGGGCGAAAACGCCGGCGACGACGGTTCGACGCGGCAGACCGTGCGGTTCTGCCGCCTGTCAGGTCGTGCGGTCGGGCGTAGATTGATGCTGTAGGCAGGGAGGAGGGAAGCATGGCAGAAGCAGCAACCGCGCTGGATCCCCGTGATCGCGCATGGAACGACGTTTGCGAACTCGGTCTTGAAGGCTACGTCGCGGATCTCGACGCAAAGGGCTTCTGCGTTATCCCGCCCGAGATCGCCAACCCGAACAACCTCGCCGAAAGGATGCTGGCGGCCCTGCTCGATATCGCCGAGCAGCGCAACGGCGAGCGTCCCGATGTGGTGACCGGTGCCACGCACGCCAATCGACCTCCGCTGCTGCAGGGTTTCGACGGGCAGAAATTCGCGAAAGAAGCGGAAAAGGAAGGGAAGGACGCGCCCCCTCCGATCATGCTGAAGGAGCACAACGTCGTTGATTCGCCGTTTGGTGATCGGATGAACCTGATCCTCTACGACAACGAGGTGTTCGCCGAGGCGCTGATGAATCCGCCGCTGCTCGCCCTGGTCACGTACCTCATCGGCTACAGCGCGGTGCTGTCGTCCATGGGCTGCTGGATGAAGGGACCAAACAGGAGCAACTTCCCGCTGCACTCGGACTCGGCGGTCCCGGAACCTTTGCCGCCGCAAGCCTACCAGGCGCAATGCACGTACCTGCTGACCGACTTCAATCGCGAGAACGGCGCGACGTGTGCCGTACCGGGCAGTCACAAGTGGTGCCGCAAGCCGACCGAGAGGGAGGCTACTCTCCTGCCGTACGAGGAAGGTGGCAAGGATCAGGCCTCACTTCTGGAGGCCCCTGCGGGCTCGTTGGCCATCTGGCACGGAAACACCTGGCACGGCGCGTTCAACCGCACCGCGCCGGGACTGCGGGTGAGCGTGACCGTGTACCTGGTGCGACCGTTCATACGGCCGATAGAAGACTACATCGGCAAGGTGCCGCAGAAGCTGATTGACAAGTACGGGCCGCGACTCGCGATCCTGCTCCAGCACGGCTGCGTTCCCGAGTACTCGACCCAGAGCGACCGCGTAACTTTCACCCAGCGCGCCAGGAAGTACGTTTCCGCGTACGAGGAGTCGCTTGGGAGTGCGCTAGGGCCCAAGAAGGACCTCTACCACTAAGCTGCTTCGACCATCGCGGGAGTGCAAGCCCGCATGGCGGCCCTGATCGAGTCGAGTCCTGGCCTCGCGGCCACCACGCGAACGATTGCCGTGTCGAGCCCCTGGGCCAGTCGCTTGAAAGCCGCTGCCGCGCCGTCGGCGGGTCCGAAATAGCCGACCGCACGCAACACGTGCGCCGGAAAGGCTTCGACCACGTCATTCGGACTCGCGCCCTCGACCCGCATCGCGTCCAGTTCCGCCAGTTCGTCCGAGAACCCCATCCGCTCGAAGTGGGCGCGGTACCCGAACTGGCGCTCCCGCTCGGTGGGCACGTTGGCGCCCAACGCATATCCCGCCGTCGCCTTGGCCAGCGCTACGCGGGCCACATCCTCATCGTCGTCGATGCAGATTCGGATGTACTCCGCCATCTTGATCTCCGACGAATCTCGGCCCGCCCTGGAGGCACCGGCGCCGATCCGTTCGCGGCTCCAGGCAACCTGCTCGGGCGTGCACCAGTTGAGCGACGCCCCGTCAGCAAGCTCCCCTGAAAGCTCAAGCATCCTCGGCCCCAGCGCTCCCAGGTAGACGGGCGTGCGGGGTGGTGGTGAGATGCCGAGGCGCATGTTCCGCAATGTGAGCGTTTCTCCCTCGTAGTCGATCAACTCCCCCGCCACCAATCGTCGGATGACCGTCACGTAGTCGCGCATGAGCGCCAGCGCGGAAATCCGGCCCAGGCCCACGTTCCGTCGAGCCGCGGGCCTGTGGGCCGCGCCGGTACCGATTCCCATGACGAATCGGCCACCGGTGATTTCGCTGACCGTGCCTCCGGCCATGGCGAAAGACACGGGTGTTCGGTACATGACAGGCGATACGCCGATGCCCGTCCCGACACCCTCCGGCACGGCTTCCCGGCTCGCCATCCATCGCTGGACACAGAGATGAAAGGAGTCCTGACCGGCGCCCTCCGGCGTCCAGATGCTCTTGTAACCCAGCTCCGCCGCCTCCCGGGACAGCACTGCCTGGTCTGGCCAACCCATTTCCAGCCTTGCATCAAGGCCCACGCCGATTTCCATGCTTCAACTCCGGTCCTTGCCCGGCCACGCCGATGGCCGCGCGCCGGGTGCATAATATACGTGCCGGAGCACACGCTGATTCGGTCGGGGATGGGAGGAACACCGGATGAAGCCCCAAGGCATCAGGTTGAATGACGAGCAGGTTCGCCGGTTCATCTGCGACGGCGTGCTCGTGCTCGACAGCGGCCTCGAACCCGAGGTCCACCGGGAGATCTACGACAAGATCCGGTGGAACAACACGCACGAGTTCAACATGGGCAACAACGTGTTGCCCCGGATCGCGGAGTTGCAGCAGGTACTGAACGCCCCGGCCGTCCACGGCGCCCTGCAGAGCATCCTCGGCGACGACTACATGCTCCATCCGCATCGATTCATGCACGCCAGCGAACCCGTGGACGAGGCGGACCGAAACCTGTCGCTGAACGGTAGCGAGCATGGCGTACTGATGGGCAAGGGCTCATCGGGAAACAGCTGCTGGCACCAGGACGGGCAGATCCCGATGTCCCGGGCCCGCTATCACGTGCCCCGGCTCGCCATGATCCTCTACTTTCCACAGGACACGCCTGCCGAGCGGGGCCCCACCCGGGTCATTCCTGGTACGCACCTGCAGCCGTATCTGCGGAAAAGTGACTTCCCGTTCGCGTTTGTCGGTGACCGCATCAAGGCGGGCACCTGCCTCCTGATCGCTTTCGACATCGCCCACGCCGCGCTCAGCAATCGAACCGATGCGAGTCGGTACATGGTGAAGTTCATATTCCTGCGCACCCGCACGCCGGCGGCACCAAGCTGGGACGGCGGCGAAGTGGAGTGGCGGTCGCCGAAGGCGCACCTCGGTAGGTACTATCACGGCGAGACCTGGTCCTACATCTGGGACTGGATGCGCGGCGCGCCCCGGTTCGCAAGCCGCAATGCCTCAGTTTCGAAGGACGTGCAGAAGTGGATGGGTTTCCTCCACGACACCGACCAGGAGATCCGGCTCAAGGCCATCTATACCCTGGCGGCGATGGGTGCCGACGCCATCGGCCCGTTGACGGAAAGCCTGCTCGGCAACGCCGGCCAGCAGCGCGAATACACGTGTCCCTACATGATCGACAAGTCCGGCGCATTCGTACCGATCGGTGACCCCAACGTGCGCCGATGGAACGACGTCGCATACACGCTGCAGGACGAGGCGTACGCGCTGGGCGCCATGGGCGAAATCGCCGTCCAGCCACTGATGAGACTGCTCGGCCACGACGATGCCTGGATCAGGATCAACGCCGCCTTCGCCCTCGGCGAGATCGGCCCGTCTGCCGCCCGTGCCATGCCCAAACTGGCGAAACTCCTGGACGACGAACGCCACCAGGTCGCGCGGGCGACCCTGGACGCGATGGGCTGCATCGGCACCAACATGCTTGCCGCCTTGCCTGCCGTCCGCAGGGTGTTGACGGTGGACAATCCCGCCTGGCGGCAGCCCATGGGCTCCAGCGGCGACAGGTACGGCGAGATGGGGGTCCGTTTCAATGCGCTCTACGCGTTGTTGAGTTCCGATGTCTCCATGGACGAAGTGGATGACGTGCTGGCGACCTGCCTCGACGATGGATTTGGCTACGTGCAGGCCATGGCGCTCGAAGGCCTGACGCGGGGGCGGCCCGGCGAAGACCGCGCGGGTCTCTTGCATGCGCTCGACTACCTGAAGACGCACTGCTGGGACCACACGCTGGCGAACGGCCAGCGCGTGTTCTAGTGTCGACTACGATGGTAGGGATAAAGCAGCAGGTGAAACCCAACGGCATCAAGCTCACTGACGAGCAGGTTCGGCGGTTCATCTGCGACGGCGTGATCCTGCTCGACAGCAGCCTTCCTCCCGAGTACCACCAGGACATCTTCGAGAAGATGGAGTGGAGCAACCGGCAGGAATTCAACATGGGCAACAACGTGTTGCCCCGGATCGCCGAGCTGCAGCAGCTTCTCGATGACCCGGTGGTCCACGGCGCCGTGCAAAGCGTTCTCGGCGACGACTACATGCTGCATCCGCACCGCTACATGCACGCCAACGAACCGCTGGCGGAGGCGGACCGAACACTCTCGCTGACCGGGTTCGAGTACCAGCCGCCGGTAGGGGAGGGATCCACGGCCAACAGCGGCTGGCACCAGGATGGGCAGTGCCCCCTCGGCCGGTTCCGTCACCACGTGCCCCGGATCGCCATGATCATTTACTTTCCGCAGGACACGCCGGCCCTGCGCGGTCCTACCCGGGTCATTCCCGGCACGCACCTGCACGCCCTCCTGTTTGAAAGCGACTTTCCGTTCGGATTGGTCGGCGACCACATCAATGCCGGCACCTGCATGCTGACAGCCTTCGATATCGCCCACGGGGCGCTCAGCAACCGGACCGATTCGAGCCGGTACATGTTCAAGTTCTGTTACCTGCGTACGCGCAACCCGACTGGACCGAGCTGGGACGGTGGCGAGGTCGGTTGGCAGGCACCTGAAGCGCGCCTGGCGCAGTTCGAACACACCAGGGCGTGGTCCTATATCTGGGACTGGATGCGTGGTGCGCCACGATTCGCAAGCCGCACCGACGAGGTGTCGACCGATGCACAGGAGTGGATGGCGAAGCTCAACCAAGCGGACCAGAAGGCCCGGCTTGAAGCCATCTACAAGCTGGCCGCGATGGGCGCCGAAGCCATCGGGCCGCTGACGGAAAGCCTGCTCCGGTTCGGCGGTCTGCAGCGAGAAATCCCGCCGGTGTACGACCCCTATCGGAGAAAGCGGGACAATTTCCTTCCCGATGACGAAAGTCGTCTTGTGCGCCGCTGGAACGACGGTGCCGTCGTGCCACAGGACGAGGCGTACGCGCTCGGGGCCATGGGGGCGGTTGCGGTGCAGCCGTTGATCGAGCTACTCGGTCACGACGACGCCTGGATCAAGATCAACGCCGCCTTCGCCTTGGGCGAGATCGGCGAGGCCGCGGCCTGCGCCATGCCGGAACTGGCCCGGCTTCTAGCCCATGAACTCCCACAGGTGGCACGGGCGAGCCTGGACGCCATGGCCTTTATCGGCATGAATACCCGAGTGGCCTTGCCAGCCATTCACAAGCTGCTGACCGTGAACAATCCGGACTGGCAGGAGCCGAGCCCGCGGGCAGGCTGGACCGGCGAGAACCAGGCCCGGTTCAATGCGATGTGCGCCTTGCTCAACTCCGACATCCCCGTCGAGGAACTGGACGATCTGCTGGTTGCCTGCCTGGACGACGACACGGGCTACGTGCACGGGCTGGCCCTGGAAGCCCTCACTGAACGGCGCCGCGGCGAGGACCGTCCTGGGCTGCGATGCGCGCTCGAGTATCTGAAGACGCATCGCTTCGACCACACGCTGGCGAACGATTTTCGCGTGTACTGAGGGTTACCTTCCGAACCGATAGCGCAGCTTGACCACCAGGAGGTCGACCAGGGGGTCGGCGAACGCGTCTCCGTAGAGTTGGCCGAAACTGTCGCGCGGAATCGCGAGGGGATCGTCCAGGTCGTAGGCGTTCGCAAGATTGCTCCCCCGCGTGTAGACGACGAACAAATCCGACAGCGGTGCGATCTCCCACCGGTACCGTAGCTGGGCGATCAGCCGGCTGATCGTGAAGTCGTCGCTCTCGGCACCGTCCTCGCGCACGCGCGGCTGCAGCCGCTCCATGCCCCCGATGACCTGCAGAAGTTCCTGCTCATTTGCCCGGATGCCGGCCCATTGCATCGTCAACCGCAGTTGCTGGCGGGCGGTGATGAAGAAATCCATGGCGAGCTTCGGCTGCAGGTCGGAGGCAGAGAAGGTCGCGAAGTCCCCTTCGTCAAACACGTATTGCAGCCAGCCGTCGCGTTCGCGGTAGTTGACGTCCAGGTCGACCGAGAATCGGTCCGCCGGTTTGAAGGTGAAACCGCCGCCCCACGTGTAGCCCATTCCGCCGAGATCTTCGCTCAAGGCCACGAACTGCGCGCTCACGCTAATCGCCTTGCTGGTATCGGTGCCGAACGACAGGTCGATGCCCTTGCGGGGATGCATCCTGTAGGCGCCGTGGCCCCGGCTCTCGAGGTCCTCCCAGCGCTCCGGGAAGTAGCGCAGTGTCACGCGCAACTCGGTCTCGTTGCGGAACGTGAAAGCGTTCATGAGAAAGGCGCCGTTGAGGGTGGCCTGTCCCTCGCTGTTTCTGAACTGGCCGACGGAAATACGGCTGCCGAGCCGGCGCAGGCCGAACACGTTGGTTTGAACGAGCGACAGCGTGTAGAGCGCTCCGTACTGGTCGTTGCGCCCGAGAAATCCGAGGTCGTTGATGTTGAGATGCTCGTCGAACATGTCGACCCGCAGGGTGTGCCGCAATCCCGGACGAGGCGTGTAGTCGACGTCTGCCCATATGCCATAGCCGCGCTGGCTACCGTTCACGTCGTCCGGACAGGCGGGCCTTCGCTTCATGCCCTCGCCGGCGCGCGTGCAACGCACGTCGCTGGCCAGGCTCTGAAGCTCCGCGCGCCATCTCCCGCCCGCGCTCAGGAACTGTGCATCGATGCCGTGAACCGTGGCGCGGTGCAGCGGATGGGCGACGTGGGTGCCGATATAACCGAAGGACTGACGACCGTCGCCGGAGCTCTCGAAGAGGACCCGTGCGACGCCGAAATTGCGCCCCTCGCCGCTGATAGTGGTATCGATCGTGGCGCCGGTTTCGTCGCTTACTGTTGCGGGTATGGACGGATCGTCTTCAAACGCCGCCAGCATGCCGTATCGCAACGAACCCGTCTGGCCGACCACCTTGGCAGCACCGAGGAGGTCCGTCGGCTGCGAGAGGCGGTGGCTCTCGATGTCGATGTCTTCGTCGTAGGCAAGTATCGGCGCGCCGCCGATACGACGCGTGTTCAGCACGCTCGAAGGGGGGCGCCGGCTTGTGGATATGGTGGGCCTTGCGCCGCTGAACTGGGAGCTGGCTCCCCTGCTGCGCCGCTGGAAGGCCGCCGCAGAGCGCCCCGACGTATTGAAGATCTCGCTGCCTTCGACGAAGAACAGGCGCTTGTCCGGGAAATAGGTCTCTCTCGCGGTGAGGTTGATCACGGCATCGTCGGATTCGACCGCTCCGAAGTCCGGCAAGGCTGTCGCCGTGACCTGGAAGTTGGGCGACGGCCGCCAGAACACATCGACGCCGGCGCCCCAGTCGTTGTCGCCGTCGCGGTTGTCCAGCGCTGCGGAGGCATGGGGAAAGAGGTTGAACTGTCGCTTCGGGGCGACATCGGGCACCTTCATTGGCTGGAGCGCGGACATGAACCGCGCACCGCTCAAGGGGAGGGCGGGCCAACCCCAGCGTTCGTTAATGTAAGCGACCCTGCGTCTGGCAAGGAACCCCATGATCCGTTCGCCGTCCGCAGGTGGCATGGTCATCATCGACCACGGCAGGAACAGTTCGGCACTCCAGCCATCGGGAAGCATCGCCGTCGCGCCGTGCCAAGGTCCGTCCCATTCCGACGAGTGGTTTCGTTCCGGCAGAACCTTGCCGTCCATGACGGACCCGCCCAGGTTGACGGTGAACCAGTAGCCATAGAGCCCCTCGCCGGACGTGTCCAGCGTGATGCCCCAGCCGTCGCGGCTGATGTCCTCGTCCCGGGACGACAGCCGTGAGATAAGCGTCTCCGGAGGCTGTTCGTTCCAGACGCCGATGTAGAGACCCCGGTCGGTGTAGAGGAATCGCGCAACGGTGCGGAAACGGGTCGGCACCAGGGTCTCGGGCTCGACCACCACCATGTTGTCGTAGCCGGCGACCTCCTGCCAGACGGCCTCGTCGAGGTTCCCGTCGACGGCGATGTCGACGGCGTCGTAGCGTGGCACGAGGACGACTTCGCCTTCGGTGACCAATCGCAGTTCGCCTTGTGGTGTGGGCCCCGTTTCGGCGTGGACATGCTGACCAACATCCAGTAACAGCGCTGTCGCCGCTGCCAGGGCGCACAGCGAGGTTCTCATGGATTTCTCGCCGAGCGGAGGGTTTGGGTGGTTCGTTTGGTCGTAGCGGGTGGAGTCGTTGATTCTTGGCCGCATGGAGAGCAGCGTTAGTGTCGAGGGGGCGTCTCGTCGAAGGTAAGTCCCTGGCGCTCGGCCTCGACGCGACGACGGTTCCACGCCATCCAATCCGCGTCTGCTTGCGCCATGCCTCGCTC